>JAADHA010000358.1:0-4160 GCA_013152105.1 Oligoflexia bacterium
TGGCTGTCGATCTCCGTGAGCCGATGCGCGCTGTCGGGCCCCGGCGCAGACCCGCTGGGCAGCATCCGAGGGATGCCGTCCCGCACGGGGTAGACCGCGCCACAGGCCGAGCAGTGCAGAGCCCCCTCGATCACCTCTTGTTGGACCCCAGCGTCCAGATCGAGCCCCGGCAGGTCGCGCTCTTCCGCGGACATCTGGCCGCGCAGCACAGGAATTTGCTGGGTCCTGGTGGTCTCCAGGCTCAGGTCGGTGGCACGGCAACTGGGACAAGCCAGCCATTGGACCAAGCGATACTTCACGCAGCCACCTCCAGTTTGGGCCAGCCTAATGCAAGGCGGCCCCCAGCGAGAGGCAAGACCTGCTTGCTTGGGCCTCCCGCAATGGCGGGTACCGTGCTAAGAGCGGACCGTGCCGACGCCCAGCGTGGCCCCCACTCAACCCGGCTGTGGAAGGCGACCCCGATAGCGTCAGCATTCCCCAAGGAGCACTTGATGCAAGACGTCGCCCAAGACGGCGCCGTGGTCTCTACGCGGCAGATTATCGACGATGTCGTGGTCCGCTTCGCCGGTGACTCTGGTGACGGCATGCAGCTCACCGGTGACCAGTTCACCCGCACGACCGCCGCGCAGGGAAACGACCTGGCCACATTCCCCGACTACCCGGCCGAGATCCGCGCCCCCGCGGGCACGCTGGCGGGTGTGTCCGGCTTCCAGGTTCACTTCTCCAGCCACCACGTCCGCACCCCCGGTGATCAGCCATCGGTGCTGGTGGCCATGAACCCCGCGGCCCTGGCTGCCAACGTCAAGGATCTCAAGACTGGCGGCCTGATCATCGTGAACACCGACAAGTTCGGCGCGCGTGATCTCGAGAAGGCCGACCTCACATCGAACCCCCTCGAAGATGGCAGCCTGGACGCCTACCAGGTGGTCCCAGTCCAGCTCTCCAACCTCACCAAGGCCGCGGTGCAGGAACTGGGGCTGAACACCAAGGAAGCGGACCGCTGCAAGAACTTCTTCGCCCTGGGCATGACCTATTGGCTCTTTGACCGCGCCCTGGACTGGACCCAGAACTGGATCCGAACCAAGTTCAAGGCGCCCTACGCCGAAGCCAATCTGCGCGCCTTGCAGGCCGGCTACAACTACGCGCTCACGGTGGAGCTGTTCCACGCCGGCTACGAAGTCCCGCCGGCCGCGCTCAAGCCCGGCACCTACCGCAACATCACGGGCAACCAGGCGACCGCACTGGGGCTGCTGGTCGCCGCACAAAAGGCCGGGCGCCCCTTGTTCCAGGGTGCGTACCCGATCACCCCGGCCAGCGACATCCTGCACCTGCTGGCGACCTACAAGGAATTCGGCGTCATCACCTTCCAGGCCGAAGATGAGATCGCGGCCATCTCGGCCACGATCGGTGCGGCCTGGGGCGGCGCCATCGCGATCACGTCGACCTCGGGACCCGGTCTGGCGCTGAAGGGTGAAGCCCTTGGGCTCGGCGTCATCGTCGAATTGCCCATGGTGGTCGTGGATGTACAACGAGGCGGCCCCTCGACCGGCCTGCCCACCAAGACCGAACAGTCGGACCTGTTCATCGCCTTGTATGGCCGCCACGGTGACGCACCCAACCCCGTCATCGCCGCCCAGACGCCGGGTGACTGCTTCCACGCCGCGATCGACGCCGTGCGGATCGCGGTCAAGTACATGACCCCAGTGCTGCTGCTGACCGATGGTTACCTGGCGAACGGCGCCGCGCCCTGGCGTCTGCCCGACCTCGACGAGATCCCCGAGATCCCCGTCAGCCTGGCCGACGACCCCGAGACCTTCCACCCCTATGAACGCGACCCGGACACCCTGGCGCGCCCGTGGGCCATCCCCGGAACACCCGGCCTCGAACATCGGATCGGTGGCCTGGAAAAGGCCGACGGCAGCGGAAACGTGTCCTATGACCCAGACAATCACCAGAAGATGACCGAGATTCGGCGCCAGAAGATCGCGCGCATCGCTCAGGATCTGGACCCGGTCGATGTCGAAGGCGACAGCGGCGGCCTGCTGGTTGTCTCCTGGGGCGGCACCTTTGGCGCCGTTCGCTCCGCCGTGACCCAGGCCAGACTGGCGGGGACGCGCTGTGGTCACCTGCACCTGCGCTGGCTCAACCCCTTCCCTCGCGGAATGGCCGAGCTCTTCGCTGGCTACGACCAGATCCTGGTCCCCGAGCTCAATATGGGCCAGCTCGCAACCGTGCTGCGGTCGACCTTCCTCGTCGATGCCAAATCCTACTCCAAGGTCCAAGGCAAGCCCTTCAAGGTCAGCGAGCTCGTCGCGCGCATCCAGACCATGACCAGCCAGGCCTGACCTCCTTGCACCCATCCTCTCTCGCCCGAGCCACACGATGAGCACTGTCGAAGACACGCCGCAGTACCACAAGAAGGACTTCATGTCCGACCAGACCGTCCGGTGGTGCCCGGGGTGTGGCGACTACGCGATCCTCTCCCAGGTCCAGACGGTGTTCGCGGACCTGGGGATCCCACGCCACCAGTTCGCCGTGGTCAGCGGGATCGGCTGCTCCAGCCGCTTCCCGTACTACATGAACACCTATGGATTCCACACGATCCACGGGCGGGCGCCAGCCTTCGCGACCGGACTCCGGCTGGCGAATCCCGAGCTCAGCGTGTGGCTGGTCACCGGAGACGGCGACGGCCTGTCGATCGGCGGCAACCACCTGATCCACATCCTGCGCCGCAATGTCGATCTCCAGATCCTGATGTTCAACAACCGGATCTACGGGCTGACCAAGGGCCAGTACTCTCCGACTTCGGAAGTGGGCAAGCGCACCAAGTCCAGCCCCATGGGATCGATTGATCGCCCCTTCATGCCCTGCGCGCTGGCGATCGGCGCGGACGGCACCTTCATCGCCCGGACAGCGGACATCTTCGTCAAGGAACAGCGGGCCTTGCTCAAGGCGGCCCACCGTCACAAGGGCACCTCCTTCATCGAGATCCTGCAGAACTGCGTGATCTTCAACGGCGGCGCCTTTGACGACCAGACGGCGCGCAAGCTGCGAGACGAGCACTGCGTCTTCCTTGAGAACGGCAAGCCGATGCTCTACGGGTCCAAGGACGCCCGCAAGGGCCTGGTGATCGGCGACGATTATCGGATCGGCTCCATCGACATCCACACCCCTGAAGACGAAGCACGGGTGCTGGTCCACCACCAGACCAACCTGGCCATGGCGACCCTGCTCACTCGCATCGGGACCGACGATGGCCTGCCCACCGCGATGGGGATCATGTACCATATGCAGGCGCCCGTCTACGAACGCGAAGTCTACGCGCAGATCGAGACGGCACAGGCTCGCCCTGGCTCAGGCAACCTCCACAAGGCCCTGGTCGGCAAGAATCCGTGGACCGTCCAGGGGTGAAGCACGCGCCACGCCCCCTCGAACAGCTCAAGGCCCCGGTCCACATCGACGGGGTGCTCTGCGATATCGACGACACCTTGACCCACAAGGGGCGTCTGGTCCCTCAAGCCCTGGTCGCCTTGCAGCGCCTGCAACAGGCCGGCCTCAAGGTCGTGCCCGTGACCGGGCGCCCGGCAGGGTGGGTCGATCACATCGCCAGAATGTGGCCCGTCGACGGTGTCGTGGGCGAAAACGGCGGCCTCTGGTTCTGGTTCGATCCCACCAGCCGCCGGCTGGAACGTCGCTTTCTACAGTCCGCCGCGCAACGCCACCAAAACCGGGCGCGCCTGAACGCGCTGGCGGAGGACATCCTGGCCGCGGTTCCCGGCACCGCCCTGGCCAGTGACCAGCCCTACCGCGAGCTGGATCTGGCGATCGACTTTTGCGAGGACGTGCCCCCCCTGGGCGACGACGCAGTGGACCGCATCGTCGCGGTCTTCCAGCAACACGGGGCCACCTGCAAGATCAGCAGCATCCATGTCAACGGCTGGTTCGGTGAGTTCGACAAGCTCGAGGGTATCCGACGCTTCCACCAACAACGCTGGGACAGGCCGATCGACCCGACACGCTGGGCCTTCTTCGGCGACAGCGCCAACGACGAACCGATGTTCGCCGCCTTCGCTCTGTCGGTCGGCGTCGCCAACGTCGCGCGCTTCCTGCCCCGCATGGAGACCTGGCCCGCTTGGGTCACCCAAGCCCAGGGCGGGATG
>JAADHA010000358.1:4230-11747 GCA_013152105.1 Oligoflexia bacterium
AGGCAGGGGATCGCTCGCCAAAAATGCCCTGACAGCGCCGAAAATCCCCTGGCGCACCATGGCGGACAGGCCTTGGTGGTAGCCGGCCGCGTGCGGCAACAGGACCAGCTCTGGCCGTTCGACGACCGCCGCCATGTCCGGCCAGGGTTCGCTGGGAAAGACATCCACGCCCAAAAAAGCGAGTCCGCCCGAGTCCAGCGCGGCCACGGCGGCGACGGGGTCCAAGACCTGGCCCCGCGAGGTGTTCACCAGCACCAGCCCCTGTGCCCGGGCCAGCATCGTCGCGCTCATCAAGCCCCGACTGGAGTCCGTCAGGCTGCAGTGAAGGCTGACCGCAGCACAGCGGCGCATCATCTGTGCGGGCTCCATGGCCGGCACGCCCACAGGCAGGCCACGGGGATCCGCGCCAAAGACCTGGGCACCCAGTGCCCGACCAAGCTCGGCCAGGCGCCGTCCGATCACACCGAGCCCGATGATCCCCAGCCGGCTGCCGGACAGCTTGCAAGGGGAGAGGGACGGAAGCTCGCGTCGGGCCCACACTCCCTGACGAGCACGGGCTTCCAAGGTGCCCAGCCGGTGGAGGCCCCGCAGCACCAGCGCCAGCGCCACGTCGACCACGGCGTCCCGACGAGCTTCCGGCAGCCGGACCACGGCCACATCGCGCTGGCCGCAGGCGATCAGGTCCACATGGTCGTGTCCGCTGGTGGTGGTGATCACCAGCCGGGTGCTGGGATGCGATTCGAGCAGGGCGAGATCCACCCGCCGATTGCTGGTCGTCACCAGGATCTCGGCGTCGGCATCATCCGGCACAAGCTCGACGATCTCAGACAGCAGCAGGCGCTCCGCCGACCGGTCGGCGGCGGTCTCATAGGGTGACCACACCAAGCGGGACAAGCGCATCAGCTCTCCAGGCGGCTCATCTTCACCTGGCGGGCCAAGGCTTCGCAGGCCGCCGGGTCCAGGCTGGCGATCTCTGGCCGAGCGGCGTTGTGCGCGCCGCAGGCCATCGCAAAGGCCACGGCGCGTTGTGGTCCGCGCGGCAGGGCGTGCAGCAAGCCCGCCAACAGCGCGTCCCCACAACCGACCGGATGGACCGCCCGGACTGGGACGGGCTCCACGCAGCGCACCACACCACCAGACTGGAAGATCGCCTGACTGGGGCCATCTGTCACCACGGACCAGCGCGCCCCCTGGTCGTGCAGCCGATGGGCGCCCACGACCGGGTCACTGACGCCGTAGAGGTAGCCCAGCTCACGCAGGTTGGGCTTGGCGATCAACACATTGCCCAGCTTCATACACTCGTCCAGGCAAGGGTGGCAGAAGTCCAGCGCCAGGGGGGCGCCCAAGCTGGCAAGGCGCGGATACAGGGTCTTGTGGTTCACGCTGCCGGCCAACACGATGCAGCGAGCGGGAAGCAAGGCGCGCACGCTGGCCACCAGGGCCTCGACGTCCCCGTCTTCGAGGACCGGACCAGGGCCATAGATCGTGGTGTGCTCACCCTGGTGAAAGAGGGTCGATCCCGCGCGGTTCTCTCCGCGAACGGCCACGATCCGGCTGCGGATGCCCTCGCCCTCTACTCGCTCGACGATCTCGCGCCCACGACGACCGCCGACCGCCA
This sequence comes from Oligoflexia bacterium, assembly GCA_013152105.1. Lineage (GTDB taxonomy): Bacteria > Myxococcota_A > UBA796 > UBA796 > UBA2385 > UBA2385. Next base: position 5,849 of record JAADHA010000358.1, read on the forward strand.
GGACCGCGACGACATCCTCGCCCAGATCCTTGAGGGCACGGGCGACATTGAGCCCCTTGCCTGTCGCGAAGGACCACGCCTGAGCCGGCCGATGACGGTGAGCACCGGTCGGGTCGGCGACCGGAAACAGGTGCTCGACCATCGGGTTGGCGGTGACGGTGATGAACATGCGCGACAGGTATCCCGCGGAGATAGACCCCGAGCCTCTGCGCGATGGACGAACCGCCTTCGCGCCCAGCCCGGAGCCCCCGTGAGTCCAGACCCATTGAACCCAGCCGCCCATTGGCGGCGCTGCAGCGCCTGCAAGAAGCCCATCCTCTTGGGGGCAATCTACCAAGTGTGCAGTGTCTCGACCTGCAATCGCAAGCGCACCGGACTGGTGTTCTGCTCGGTCGCGTGCTGGGACAGCCACCTGCCCACAGCCAACCATCGCGAAGCCTGGGCCATCGAAAAAAGAGCGCCCCGCGCGGGCCAGGTCGAGACGACTGGCCAACGCCGAGTCGTGGCGCCCCGACGGACCCCGCCAGCCTCGCCCAGCACGGCGAACGAGATCCTGGTCATTTCGTCGCGGGTCAAGGACTACATCCGGCGCCAGACCGGGCTCAACACGTCAGACCGGGTGCTCGAGCCGCTGTCCGCGATCATCCGCCAGATCTGCGATGACGCAGCACAACAGGCCCGGGACGAAGGCCGCAAGACCGTCTTGGACCGCGACATCCCCAAGCCCTGAGGCCGGCAGGGCCGCCAGAACCGCGGCGAGACCGGTCGCATCAATTGCGGCCGGGACTTGCATAGGGACCCCGTGAGCGGCTAATGAATGAACACTCATTCAGCTTCACAGCCCCCCCCTCTCTCGCAAGGTTCCCGCCATGAGCGCCACTGACTACACAGCCGACATCCGCGACATCCAGTTCGTGCTGTTCGAGCAGCTCAAGCTCGAAGAGCAACTCGCTGCCTTTCCGCGCTACGCCGACTTCGACCGCGACATGTACCAGGCCATGCTGGACGAGGGCTACAAGCTGGCCACAAATGTCGTCGCACCGATCAACGCCAAGGGCGATGAGATCGGCTGCAGCCTGGACGACCAGGGCAATGTCACCACCCCTCCTGGCTACAAGGCCGCGTGGGACACCCTGGCCCAGGGCGGCTGGTTCGCCCTGGCGGCGCCACCGGAATTCGGCGGCATGGGCCTGCCACTGGTGATCGACGCGATGATCAACGAGCTGTTCACGGGCGCCTCGATGGCCTTCGCGATGTACCCAGGGCTGGGCAAGGCGGCCGCCAACCTGCTGGTCGAGCACTGCCCAGATTGGGCCCGGCAGACCGTGGTCAGCAAGCTCTTCTCGGGTGAGTGGTCTGGCACCATGTGCCTGACCGAAGCCGGAGCAGGCACCGATGTGGGGGCGAATCGGGCCCGCGCGACGCCGACCGACGAAGCCGGGCTCTACCTGCTCGAAGGCGAAAAGGTCTTCATCAGCAGCGGCGACCACGACCTGACCGACAACATCATCCACCTGGTCCTGGCCCGCACCCCCGGCGCGCCCGAGGGCACGCGCGGGATCAGCATCTTCCTGGTGCCCAAGTTCGAGTTCGACGCCGACGGCAATATGGGCGCGCGCAACGGCGCAAAGGTCGAGAGCATCGAGCACAAGATGGGGATCCTGGGCTCGTCCACCTGCGTGATCAGCCTGGGTGCTGATGGCCCCTGCAAGGGCTGGCTGATCGGTGAAGAGAATATGGGCATGAAGATCATGTTCCTGATGATGAACGAAGCCCGCATCGGCGTCGGCATCCAGGGGCTGGCCAGCGCCGCCGCGTCCTACAACAACGCCCTCGCCTACGCGCGGGAACGGATCCAGGGCTCGGCGATCGAGGACTTCGGCAAGGACGGCGCCCAGCCTGTGACCATCAACAAGCACCCCGACGTGGCACGCATGTTGATGACCCAAAAGGTGCTGGTCGAGACCATGCGCTCCCTGGCCTACTCGGTGGCCCTGGCCCACGACGTGGCCGTCGCAACCGACGACCCCGACACGAAGAAGGCGCTCCTGAAAAAGGTCGAGCTGATGACGCCCATCGTCAAGGCCCACCTCTCAGACACCGGCTTCCAGGTCTGCACGCTCGCGGTCCAGATCTTTGGCGGTGCGGGCTACATCAAGGAGTACCCGGTCGAGCAGCTCCTTCGTGACAACAAGATCACGTCGATCTACGAGGGCACCAATGGCATCCAGGCGATGGACCTGCTGGGCCGCAAGATGCGCATGGACGGTGGTGGTGTCTTCATGTCCTGGCTCGGCGAGCTGCGCGCCGAGGTCGCGGCATGCAGCGAGGTACCCGCCCTGGCCAAGGTCGCAGCGGCCCTGGGCAAGGCCCAGAACCACCTGGGCGCCACCGCGATGCACCTCGGCGCGCTGGGGATGCAGGGCAACCTCAAGGGCGCGATGCTCTACGCGACCCCCTTCCTCGAACAGTTCGGCGTCATCGCCCTGGGCTTGCACGCCCTGATTCAGGCGCGGGTCGCCCAGGCCGCGCTCGACGCCGGCGCCACCGGTGCCGATCAACGGTTCTACAAGGGTAAAGTCCTCAACGCCCAATTCTACACCAGCAACATCCTGCCGCGCGCGGTCAGCCTGGGCAAGACGATCACCAGCCAGGACGAGTCCTGTATGGACGAAATCCTGTTCGGCTAGGCCGAGCTGCGCCGGGCTGCGGTACATCGACGCTCGACTGGCCAAGGCGAACCCAGCGGGTGACATGATCTCATGGACTCTTCCACCTCGGTCCGACCCCTCGCAGACGCGGCCGAGCTGATCCGTCTGCGCTGGGTCGGTGTCGCCGTCCAGGTCGCGGTGGTCAGCGTCGCGGCGGCGGCGGGATTCTGGAAGGTGGCCCCGGTCCTGGCCCTGCTGGTCGTGGTCGGCATCGCCAGCAACATCGTGCTGGAGCGTCGCAGCACGCCAATTCCCGAGAGCGTGATGGCGGGCCTGATCGCCCTGGACACCGCCCTGCTCACCGCCGTGCTGGTCATCACCGGTGGCGCGTTCAGCCCATATACGCCGCTGTATCTAATCTATACTGTTCTCGCGGCCCTCTTCCTGCGACCAACCCTGGCCTGGGCCAGCATGATCATCGTGCTGAGCACCTACGGGGCCATGGTGCTGGTGGAAGCACCGGTCGCCATGCTGCCCGCTCGTGGACTGATGGCCAACGCCTCGCACGACATCAACGGGCACATCACGGGCATGTTCGCGTCCGTGTCCATCGCCAGCCCCTTCCTTGTGGCCACGCTGCTTCGCGCCCGTCGCACGCTGACGACCGCGGACAATCTGCTGGCCCATGCCCGGGTGGCGGAAGAGCGCAGCCGCCGCCTGTCCAGCCTGGCCACCCTGGCGGCCGGCGCGTCTCACGAATTGGCCACCCCCTTGGGTACCATCGCCGTGGCCGCAAAGGAGCTGATCCGCCACGCCGAACCCGACTCCACCCAGGCCAAGGACGCCGCGCTGATTCGCAGCGAGGTCGGCCGCTGCCGCCGAGTGCTGCACGAGCTCACCGCGGATGTCGGCACGACCACGGGCGAACAGCACCAGAGTGTCCTGCTGGGCGATCTCCTGGACCTGATCCTGGTCGGCTATGGCGACGAGATCGACGTCGAGATGGACGAAGCCCTGGAGTCGCGCTGCTGCGTGATGCCAGCCCGCCTGGTGTCCCAGGCCGTCCGCCGCTTGTTGGGCAACGCCCGCTCTGCCAGCCCGGCCGGCCAGACCGTGCTGCTGCGGGTGGATGTCAAACACGACCAGCTACAGTTCGAGATCATCGACCATGGCCGCGGCATGGAGCCCGATGTCCTGGCGCGTGCCCTGGAGCCCTTCTTCACTACCCGGCCCACGGGTGTGGGTATGGGCCTGGGCCTGTGGTTCACGCAGTCCGTCGCCGAACAGCTCGGCGGGACGCTACAGCTCTTGTCTGCCCCTGATGCCGGCACCCAGGCATTTTTCTACCTCCCAATCTCCACCTCGCCCAAGGAGTCGTGATGACGCAACGTCCTGGAATCCTGCTTGTCGATGATGATGAGCGCCTGCGTGAACGCCTGGCCCTCGCGCTGTGGGATCGCGGCTTCGAAGTCCGCACGGCCAAGGACGCGGCCGTGGCGCTGGCGGTAGCCGAGAGCTGGCTTCCCGCCCGCGCGGTCATCGACCTGCGCATGCCCGGCATGAGCGGCCTGGAGCTGATCCGCGAGCTGAAGGCCCTCTACCCCAGCATCGAGATCGTCGTGGTCACCGGCTACGGCAGCATCGCCACCGCGGTGGACGCCGTGCGCCTGGGAGCCATCGGCTACGTCAACAAGCCTGCCGACGCCGACGAAGTCCTGGCCGCCTTCGAACGAGGCGAGGCAGACCCCCTGGCGTCCGTCGAAGAACCGGGCTGGGAGACACCCACCCTGGCGCGGGCCGAGTGGGAGCACATCCAGGCCGTGCTGGCCGAGACCGGCGGGAACATCTCCGAAGCCGCCCGTCGCCTGGGGCTGCACCGCCGCACCCTCCAGCGAAAGCTGCAGAAGAGACCACCCAGCGACTGAGGGCCAATCCCGACGGCTACACCATCTGGCCCCTACAGGGTGAAGCGCATGCCATCGACCAGCGCACCGGGGAGCCGCAGGCTGTCTGTGCTGCGGCGCTCGTATGTGCTGGTGCTGGGCAGCAGCGTGGCTTCTTGCCCCAAGGCGACCAGTCCCTCTCCCAACAGGTGAAAGATGGTCTCGTCGAAGCGCATCACCTGAGTCGGCGCCACAACCTCGCCATTCTCGACCCAGGTCGTGGCGAAGCGCGTCATGCCCGTGATCCGTCCAGCCGGGCGGTCCGAGTAGTTGAGGTACCAGAGATTGCTGATGAACAAGCCGGTGCCAAGCTCGGCGAGCACGTCCGCGTCCGCGAGCCTACCCGGATGAAGGGCCAGCGAGGTCGGGCTCTCGTCAGACCCCGCACCGTTCTGGGCCAAGCCGTATTCCCGTGCGGATCGGGGCGACACAAGGCTACCGACCAGGCGACCCCGGTCGACCAGCGTGACGACAGCGGGACGTTCGAAGCCATCGGGCGAGAAGCCCGGCGACAGGCCCCCGAGCAGATCCTCGACCAGCGTGACCCGCGGGTCCAGGCAGGCGCCTTGGGTCAGCATCCGCAACAAAGGAGAGTTCCGAGCTTCCTGGGCCCGATGACTGAAGGCGCCCCAGGACAACAGGTCCATCACCTCGGCCAGCGCGGCCGGGCTGAGCCAGGCCCGGTAGCGCCCCGGGCTCAGGCGCCGAGCCGGTCGAGCCAAGGCCGGGAGTTGGGCCCGGGCGATCTCCATCCGCCGCCGAAGTGCCAAGGGATCCCAGGTCGTGCCACCCAGCGTGGACTTCACGGCCTTGTCGCCCTGCTGGTAGAGACACCAGTCCAACAGCCACGAGGGGCGGCTGTCCCAGTTCACCTGGCCGCGGCTGCTGGAGAAACCGACGTGGACTTCGCCGCTGACCAGCACCCCGACCAGATCCACGCCGCCATCGCGCGCCGCTTCGTCCAACACCGCGCTGGCGATGGCCGGCCCGTCGGGTGCCGCTCCAGCCGCGACCCTGGTCGACGATGTGCCGTCGGTCTCCCACAGCAGATGGGGATCCTCGGGGAGTTCCTCCAGTCGAGCACGCAGGCGGAACAGCGCCGACTCGATGAGCGATCGGTCCGCCAGGGACTGGCCGCTGAGGCTCAGCTCGACCGAGGCGTGACGCTGGCCGCGGATCAACCGCAGAGTCAGCTCGTCCTGCTGCACGCACCCCGCCTGCCTCACTTTCCCATGGTTGAAACGCACGAAGTCGCTGGACTCGCCCTGAAGCCACAGCGTGGTGTCCTCACCGGGTGCCAGGCAC
>JAADHA010000642.1 GCA_013152105.1 Oligoflexia bacterium
ACGGGACCTCACCGGCTACGAAGACGGCACCGAGAACCCCCAAGCCGCGGCCGCCGCCCAAGCCGCGCTGTCGACCCAGGCGGCACCAGGGCTGGCGGGTGGCAGCTACGTCGCCGTGCAGCAGTGGGAACACGACCTGGGGCGTTTTGAAGCGATGAGCCAGACTCAGCAGGATCACGCGATCGGACGCCGTCGCGCTGACAACGAAGAGCTGCCGGACGCCCCGCTGTCCGCCCACGTCAAGCGCACCACCCAAGAAGACTTTGAACCCCCGGCCTTTGTGTTGCGACGCTCGATGCCCTGGGCTCAGGCGCAGCGGCTGGGCCTGTACTTCATCGCTTTCGGGCGCAGCTTTGACGCCTATGAAGCCCAGCTATCCCGCATGGCCGGCCAGGACGATGGTGTGGTCGCCGCCCTCTTCCAGTTCTCGCGTCCGGTCAGCGGGGCCTTTTACTGGCTGCCGCCGATGGACGGGGACGTGCTCGACCTTCAAGCGCTGGGCTCCATCGTCCCGAAGACCCGGTCCCAGAACATGGTGCTGACGCCGTAGCGCAGCTCCATGTACTTCTGGTTGTGGTGGTGGCTCATGTGGTGGGCACGCAGCCTGACGAACCACTTCCACTTCACCTTGAGGTGGTGCTCGGCGTAGTGCATGCAGTCGTAGACGCAGTAGCCGAAGACGAAGCCGCTGAAGAGGGGCCACATCCAGGTCGGTCCGAAGGCCAGGCGGAACAGCCCGCCAAACACCACGCAGAGCGACAGGCTGACGGCGGGGGGCATGACCAGGCGGTAGCGATCCCAGTGCCACTTGTGGTGTACGCCGTGGACGAAGAAGTGGTAGCGCTCGCCCCAAGATGCGTCGGGAACCCAGTGAAACGCGGTGCGATGCAGGCTGTACTCGGTGAAGGTCCACAGCACGAAGCCGGCCAGCCAGCCGACCAGGCCCAGGCCCACCGGCACGCCCTGGGTCAGGCCGATCGCGAAGAAAGCGATGGTGCCAGGCACCCACAACAGCGGCACCGTCCACCAGGGCGTTCGGCTGAAGAAGTCGATGAAGTCGCTGTCGAACATGCGCGGCGACTCTTCGGATGCGCGCAGCATGCAGAACTCCCGGTCGTTTGACCGAGTACACTGCACCTGGGCCCGCGGCAAGCCCCGAACCGGCGCTGGATGTGCCGTGCTGTAGCATTGCGCTCCTCGCCGACGGTAGTCTCGCCCCGTTCCTGGAGTGCCTGTGCCCGCTCTGCCCATGTCTGCCGCGGCGGCCTTGACCCGCTCAGCCCTCACCCGTGCCCTCGCCTGTGCCCTCGCCCTGCTGCTGACGGGCTGCCTGGACATGACCCCGCCCAAGCCCAAGCCCGAGCTTCCACCCGCTGGCAGCAACGACGTCAAGGACATCTCGCTGATCCCACCGGGCGCCGCGCCGAACGGCGACGTTGGGAACCAGGCTCCTCACATCAATTCCGTCCTGATCGAGCCCGCCCAGCCCTCGACCAGCGACGCGGTACATGCCACGGTTCTGGCCGAGGACCGCGACAACGACCACCTCGACATCGACTATCTGTGGGTGATCAACGGCGACGAGAAGGCCGACCTGACGACCGATCAACTGGGCGCGGACTACTACAAAAAGGGCGACAAACTGGCTGTCAAGGTCACGGTCAGCGATGGTGAACTAGAAGACGAGAAGACCTCGGCCGACGTCACGGTGGTCAACTCACCGCCGGCTTTCCAGGGCGATCCCCGAGCCGGGGGCCAACTCGATGGCATGCTGCTCAAGGCCAAGGACCCAGACGGAGACCCCTTGAGCTTCTCCATGAGCGGCGCGCCCGCGGGCATGAGCATCGACTCGACACAGGGCCGCATCCACTACAAGGGCAGCGAAGACGAAAAGGGCGGTGCCTACCAGATCACGATCACCGTCGACGACGGCGACGAGGGCACAGCCAAGTGGTCCTTTGGCATCCAGGTGAGCCCGGGAAGCGTGGCCGCCAAGAAGGCGAAAGAAGCCGCAGAGGCCGCGGCCAAAGCCGCTGATACACCATAGCTCCGAAGCCCTCAGAGCGGTCCGCCACGGACGCGGATCATCGCGGCCAGGCCGGCGACCAGCACGGGCACCGGCGCGGCCCCGTCCAGGACCACATCGGCGTGGAAGCGGCTGGGCGAGACAAAGCGCTGGTGACCGGGTCGGACTGTGTCCAGGTACTGGCGCAGCACGCCCTCGGGGCTGCGACCCCGCTCGATGATGTCGCGTTGCAGGCGGCGAGCCAGGCGCAGATCGTCGTCGGCCGCCACGTAGACGCAGAGGTCAGCCAGGCCGCGCAGGTGCTCGTCATGCAGGACCAGGATGCCCTCGACGATCACCAGGGCGCTGGGCTTGATCTCTTCGCCCGCCTTCTTCCGCCTGTGGATGCGAAAGTCGTAGACCGGCACGGTCGCGCTGTGCCCCGCTCGCAGATCGGCCAGGTCCGCCACCAGACGCGCCGTGTCCAGTGCATCGGGGTGGTCGTAGTTGTGGGTGAGCGGGTCTTCGACGTCGCGGTAGTAGCGGTCGTGGCTGAGCACGACGCAGTCGGGGTGACCGTCACGCAGGGTGTTGACCAGGGTGGTCTTGCCGCTGGCCGTGCCACCGGCGATCAGGACGATGAAGGGCTGCATGGGGCTCTCCGGTCAGCCCCGGTCCCCTATTCCAGGGGCTTGCCGTGGGCGCGGACCTGAGCGTCTATCGTGGCGCCGGGTCGGACTTCGAGGACACCCGCATCGACGCGCCCCGAGAGCTGCGCGGTCGGCTCCAGGATCAGGCGGTCGCGGACCCGCAGATCGCCCTGCACCCGCCCCGCGATGACGGCATTGGCCACGTCGGCGGAGCCATCGAGGACGCCGGTCTGGCCCAGCTCCAGCCAGTCTTCGGTGTAGAGCCGCCCGACATAGTGGCCATCCAGACGGACCCGACCCTCGAAGACCATGTCGCCTTCATAGGACGTGCCAGGTCCCAGCACCGACGCCAGGACCGCCTTGGGGGTGCGGGCCATCAGGACTCCGAGAGGCGCTGAACCAAGCGGTCCAGATCGTCCTGGTCGTAGTACTCGATGATGATCCGACCGCGGGGGCTGCGGGCTCGACCCTCGATCTTGATCCGGGTGGACAGGGTCTTGGTCAGCCGCTCCACCAGGTGAGGAAAAGTCGGCGCTGGCTTGCTCTGCTGGCGTCGGCGCGGGGCCATGATGGCCTTGACCTTTTTCTCGGTCGCGCGCACGGAGAGTTCGTCCTTGAGCACTTCGCGCAGGGCGGCGCGGATCAGCTCATCATCGGGCAGGGAGAGCAGGGCCTTGGCGTGGCCAGCGGTGATGTTCCCGGCTCGAAGCTCGGCCAGGGCGAAGTCTGGCAGGCGCAGCAAGCGGATGGCGTTGGCGACCGTGGCGCGGTCCTTTCCGACGCGGCGGGCCACTGCGTCCTGGGTCATCCCGAAGTCCTCGCACAGCCGGCGGTAGGACTGGGCCGTCTCGATGGGATCCAGGTCTTCGCGCTGGATGTTCTCGACCAGGGCGAGCTCGAGCTGTTCCCGGCCGTCGACATCGTCGCGGACCCAGCAGGGGACTTCCTCCAGGCCCGCCAGGCCGCTGGCCCTCAGACGGCGTTCACCGGCGACCAGGATGTAGCGACCGCCTTCGCCTCGGCGCACCAGGAGCGGCGTCAGCACACCGTGTTCACGGATCGACTCGGCCAGCTCTTCCAGGGCCGGGCCCTTGAAGCGGATCCGCGGCTGTTCTGGGTTGGCGCTGATGCGGTCCAGGGCGACCATCCGCAGCGCGCCTGGGCTGTGGCTGCCGGTGGGGGCATCGAGGATGTCGGCGGGGATCAGCGCGGACAGGCCGCGACCCAGGCTGCGACGGCTCATGAAGCCACCCGACGGGCCGATCGCCCGCGGCGGTTGGTGGTCTTCTTGGCGGGGGTGGCCCGCAGACCCGCCCGGATCAGCACTTCATCGGCCAGCTCGTGGTAGGCCTGGGCCCCGCGGCTGCCGCCCGCGTAGGCGTGGATCGGCGTGCCGAAGCTGGGCGCTTCACCCAGGCGGACATTGCGCGGGATCACCACGTCGAAGACTTCGCCGCCGAAGACCTGACGGGCCTGTTCGCAGACATCCTGGGCCAGATTGGTGCGCGGATCGACCATGGTCAGCAGGATACCAGTGCGCTCCAGATCCGGGTTGAGGCCCTTGCGGACCGCGCTGATGGTGCGCAACAGCTCGGACAGCCCTTCCATCGCGTAGTATTCAGCCTGCAAGGGGATGATCACGCCGTCGGCGGCCGTCAGGGCGTTGACCGTCAGCAAGTTGAGGGCCGGCGGGCAGTCCAGCAGAATGAAGTCGTAGTCCGCGCTGATGTCGGCCAGCGCGTCCTTGAGGCGGTACTCGCGCCGAGAGGTCTCGACCAGCTCCACTTCAAGGCCAACCAGGGCCGGCGAGGCCGGGGCCAGGTGCAGCCCATCGACCGCCGTGGGGCGCAGGGTCGTGGCCAGGTCGGTGAAGCCCAGCAGGGCCTCGGCGACGCCTTGCTCGACCAGGGCCTTGTGGTGGCCCAAGCCCGAGCTGGCGTTGCCCTGTGGGTCCAGGTCGACCACCAGGACCCGCTGGTCCTGAAGTGCGAGGGCCGATCCCAGGTTGACGGCGGTGGTGGTCTTTCCGACACCACCCTTCTGGTTGGAGATCGCGTAGACGCGTGCCATGAGGAGCTTCTGGAGGGAGGAGGTGGAGGGACGTCGTAGTTCCACGGGGGAGAGGGTGTGGATACCGGCGACGCGAGGGGTGGCCGTGGGGGAGCACAGCGCGGTGGGATGGTCAGGATAGCGAACTGCTCTTGCCAAGGCAAGGGCTTGCCTTGGAATCTTCTTGAGGTTTTGTGGAACGCGAGGAACGCGCGTGGAACAAGCTGCGTTGGGCGGGCTCTGCGGACCGCCTCTCACAGCTTTCCAACATTAGGCCGGGGCGCGAGGGAGTAAGGTGCCGGCGCCTACACACCTGGAGGTTCCATGTCGCAAGCTAGCAGCACCCCGCTGGCCATCGCTGGCCTTCTGATTGGCGCCCTCAGCGGTGGCGTCGTCGGCTGGATCGCCCACGGCCTCAGGTCCGAGCCCCAGGTGGTCGAGAAGGAAGTCCAGGTCAATCGCGAGCTGACCCCGGACGAAGTGCTGGCCATGTGCCAGGAAGTCAACCCCGACGTGCGCTCCAAGGTCCTGGGTGCCCAGCGCAAGGTCGAGGACCTCGAGGCGACCCTGGCCGAAAAGGAAGCCATGCTCGCCGAGCTGAAGGACAAGCAAGAGACGACCGATTCGCGGCGCCAGGCGGCGGCCAAGCAGTGGAAGGCCATGAAGGCCGAGATCGAGCAACTCAAGGCCGAGCGCGATGCCGCGGTCACCGAACGCGACAGCCTGCGCACCGAACTGAAGCAGACCATCAAGGAGCTCGACCACCAGATCAGGCGGGCCGAGACCTTCAAGGTAAAGGCCAAGGAATTCAAGAAGAAGTCAACCCAGAACGACTGGGCGGCCTTCGACGCACAGGCAAAAGTGGAGATCTGCGACAAGGGATCTCGCAAGCGCCACGCCAACTGCCACCAAGCGGTGGAAGCGGCGCTGGGTCCCAGCGTTCGCAACAAGTTCGAGACCTGTGTGGACACCTACCAGGCGCGCCCGGAATTGCGCCAGGCCGAAAAGGGTGAAGCCCTGCCGGCCTTCGCCGAGTGGCTGCCGGACGACAACAAGTTCACGAAGAAGAACTGGTTCATCATCTTCTGCGACCCGACCCTGCCCGAGGGGCAGACCATGGACGACATCGATCGCGAGCTGATGGAGAAGTAGCTGGAGACTACTTGATGCGGGCCGGAAATAGCCAGTAACCAAGCAGATTTCAGTCTCCGCCCGTTTTCAGGGTGTGCTCCAGCTCGCAGTCACATGCCCGAAGAAGGGGTAGGCCTGGTCGTCATCGGTCACAACGTCGTTGCCGGTCTCCTGGTCGGCGCCGGCACCCGGGTCCAGAGTGGCGTAGGCGTCGACGATCGGTGGTGCGTCTTCCTGGAGCGCTGGTGCCTTGGCGGCGTCGATGCCGGCGGACTCCAGCGCGTCGATGATCTCCTGCCGGACGTCGATCGACTTGCCGAGCTGGCCACCCGCGCTGGCCGAGAGTTCCTTCCAGGACCACGGCGTGTCGGCATAGGGCAGCGCCATGGGCGCGTAGTTGTCGTCCATCGTCGCGTGGACACGCACGCAGCCCGCGTCATCGTAGGGGGTGATATGTACAGTCACGCCCGAGCGGGCGACGAAGTGCCAGGAGGCCAGGAGTACAGCACCGTCGGGGCGCGGGAGCGGCGCACAGACCAGGTAGTCGATCGGGTCGAAGTGGTTGGCGACCATCAGCGCAGGTGACTGGACGTTCGCGGCGCCGCTGGTGACCGCGTCCAGCACGGCGGCGATAAAGGCGTTGGGGAAGGGCAGCGTGTCGGCATCGCTGACACGGGCCTGGTTTGAGAAGTCGTTGGCCAGGCTCAGGTCTGGGTTGAACAGGAGCGAGGACCGATAGGGCGCCACGACGGCGAAGCTGTGGGTGGTGGCGGCATCGTCCTGGTTCGCGAACGACAGGAAGGTGGGCGGGTGCATCTCGGCGCCGTAAGGCGGGTGGCCACAGTCGAGCACCCAGACGCCGCGGAGCAGCGTGCGGCCACCGGGCTGGGGCTCGAAGCCGAAGGTGGCGCGCGGGAAGATCCGCTGCTCGATCTCGATGTGGAGCGTGTCCGCGGTGTCGGACTGGAAGCTCATGAACGAGTACGGGTTGTCCGGCGTGGAGTCGAAGCTGTAGTCGAGGCCGAAGGGGTGGTCGGCCAGCACGTCGTCCGACGAGTCATTGCCGTCGTTGAAGCTGCCGGCGTACCACCACTCCGGCTGATCGATCGTCGGGTGATCGGCATCGGGCCCGGGGATCACCGGCGCCCAGTGGTACTTCACCTCGATGTCTCCGATGCCGTTGGTGACGATCTCCGCGATGTACTGGCGCGTCGGGTCGGCGGCGCAGACGGTCTCATCGGGCACAGTGAAGCCCTTGGGAAGCTGGCCCATGTCGGCGTCGACGGGAGCCCCGTCAGTGTAGAGCAGGATCGGGCGGTCGTCGGCGACGGTGATCGGTCCGGTGCCGGCACCGCTGTCGGCCGTGGCTGCGGTGTCTGCGCCGCCACTGTCGGTGGTGGGCGTACTCTTCTTGCAGCCGACCATGACCACGAGCGTAATGAGGATCGAGGGGACCATTGGGGGCTCCTGCTGGCGCCCGTCAGCGGCGTCGTCGGGTAGTCGACGATCCTATACCGCCGCTGCCGCTGCGCAGGACTCCTCATTTGATCGGTGGCCAGAGCGCGTTCTGTTTGGGGTCTTCGGGCAGGTACACCACCCAAAGTGGCTGACCCGGGCGCCGGGCGCCGTTGCTGGAATCCCAGGCCTGGGCGCACCCCTGTATGGACT
>JAADHA010000430.1 GCA_013152105.1 Oligoflexia bacterium
CCCGCATGAAGGACCCGCCCGCGTCGGGGTAGGCCTCCCACGGGTTCTCACCATCCAGGATCACCGGCACCGCGCCAGGCTTCCAGCCCCAGCGTTCGTGGACACCAGCGAAGAGGTCCTCTACCGCCACAGCGCCGTCCCAGCGGTGGTAGACAAAGCCGATCCGGTCGGACAGAGCGTGGTCTCGAAACAGCAGGTGCACGCCGTCTTCCCGGCCCTGACGCACCCAGGGGCCGTCCAGCCGCGGCGCGCGGTCCCGGTCGCTGCGATGCAGCACGGTCTCGTCCGTGGCGACCCAGGAGAAGCCCAGATCGTCCACCATATCGAGCACCTCGGGGGACACCGAGCCCTCGGATGGCCACAAGCCGCGGGGCCGCCGACCCAACAGTCGATCGCAGACCTCGCGCCCCTCGACGAGCTGCCGGCGGGCGTCCTGTGGCCAGGCGAAGTCCTGTGCGCCTCCAAGGTCGGCGGGAAGCTGGGGCAAGCAGCGCCGGGCGTGTTTGAAGTCGACCAGCAGCGGCAGGATCGGGTGACAGAGGGGCGAGCAGGACAGCGAGGCGACGCCACGCCACAGGTCCAGCACCCCGGTGAGCAGGGTGCGCTGGATGTCCATCAGGGCCAAGAGTTGGTCGTGGCTGAAGTCCCGGTCCTGATCACGCAGGGCCGCCACCAGGGGATCGCGCCGCCCGACCACGCCAATCCAGGCCAGGTTGCTCCAGACCTGCAGGTCCCGCAGATCTGCGGGCCGGGTCAGCGTCCCGACCCGAGCGGACAGCTCGGTGTACCGCGGTGAGTCCAGCCTCATGGCCGGGTTGCCGTGGACGAAGCGCCGCCGCACGAAGTCCAGATCATCGCCCCGCAGATCCTCGGCCGGCACCCGAGACAGGTCCTCCCAGCGGTCCGTGACCCCATCGCCGTAGGCCTGAAGCTGAAGGAGCAGGCTGGGCACGACGTTGATGGTCGGTTGCGCGCCGGCCTCGGCCGCCAGGATCGGGACATCGGTGTAGCCCCGGCTGGCGTGCAGCCGCACCCACGGCATGGTCGGCCGCCCCGTGTCGGGATCCCGATACTCGGGCTGGTGCATGTGCAACAGAAGGGCGATGCGGTCAGCCACCAGCAGGCTCCGTGGGAGACAGGAAGGGTCCAGGCGCGAGCGTGTGCGTCAACGAACCGAGTCGGAGGTTACAATCGCGGCCTCCCCTCGCCCACCTCTTCTCTGTGATCGCGAGCGGGCCGGGAGCCACAGGCATGCCGTCGCTGGTCGATCAGTTCTGCCCGAACATTCACGACGCGCCGATCACGGCCGCCGACTACGACCCCAACAGCGGCACGACCGCTACCGCCGATTCCGACGGCCTGGTGGCGATCCAGCGCCCCGGTGAAGCGGCGCCCCAGCTTGTCTTCCAACCCGGTGGCCCGGTGATGGGCGCGCTGAACCTGATCACGGGCGGCAGCCTGGTGGCGGTCGGAGACGAGAACGGCACGATCGGGGTCTATCGCTGCGACACCGGCGAGCCGCTGTTTCAAGAAGTGCGCGAGGGCGCGCGAGGGCGCGTGCGGGCCATGCGGGGCGTCGCCCTGTCGCCGGAAGGCAGCACCCTGGCCAGCATCGCCAAGGACGGTCTGGTGCGGATCTGGGACATCGAGCACCAGAAGCGCTCAGCCGCGTGGCAGGGTTTCTCGGGCGACACCGTGGAATTCGATCCTCGCGGGCAGCGCCTGCTGGCCATGGACGACCAGGGACAGCCGCGCCTGATGGACCTGATGAGCCTTCAAGCCCTGTACATGGACAAGCTCCAGATGCCGGCCGACCGCGCGGCATTTTCGCTGGACGGCACCCTGGTGATCGCGGTGGGCCAGGCCGGGATCTCCCTGCTGCGGGTCGCCGACGGCGCCCTGATCGGGAGCTTCGCCACCCGCGGCGGATCGGGCATCATCAACATGGTCCTGGCCCCCGATGGATCGGCCGCCGGGGCGGTCACCCAGCGCAGCGTACACACCTTCACCCTGCCCAATCTCCAGCCATCCAGCAGCATCAAGCACGGGGCGCCGGACCCGACCGGGGCGGCCTACTGGTCCCATGAAGGTCTCCGCGTCGCGGGTTCTGACGGCCTGATGCACGGCGGCGGCAGCGGCAGCGCGGGGCCGATCGTCTGCGTCGGAGGCTTCGGCGACACGCGCCTGGCTGCCCACAGCAACACGGTCGCGGTGTGGCGCAAAGACCGGCGCGAACGCGAACTGCCCTTTGACGGTGTCTCGCGCGAGGTCTACGTCGACCGAGACGGACGCCTGGCCGTGGTGGTGCCAAAGCGCGGCCCGCTCCAGGTCTTCGACTGCAACCGTGGGACCCGGGTCTTCGATGGAGGCCCCGAGACCAGCGGCTGCGTGGCCGTGGGGGTCGGCGGCAATGTGGTGGCCGTGCAACTGAAGCGAGGGGGCCTGCGCTGGTGGGAACTGGCCCAGAACAAGGGCTACGAGCTGACCTGGCCAATCGCGATGGCGCTGAGTAACGGCGGCACCTGGCTGGGCGTCGTGACCCCGCGGGGCGCGGTCAAGGTGCTGGACCCGAAGACGGGACGCGACGCGGTCCCAGCCCCCATCCCGCTGGCTGATGTCCCGGTGCGAAACCTGGCCTTTGTCAATCGACGCCCGGACCTGCTGGTGATGGATGAAGAAGGCGTGCTGGGCCACTACGATCTGGGCGACGCGCTGCGTCAGGGACATTCGGCCGAGGGGCGCGACGTGCTCACCATCAACGTCCCGGTCGACAAGATGTGGGGGATCACCGGCGGACAGTACTGCGCCCTGCGCCTGCCCGAGGGTGATCACTGCACGCTGTTGTGGGTCGACATCCACGCCTGCGAGGTCGTGGCCGAGGTCGTGGACCTGTCCCCCAACACCTGGGTCGACCCCGAACATGGCCTCATCCTGGAACCTGGGCGCAGCTCGGCTCTGATCGAACGCGAGATGAACGGCAAGGAACGACGCATCCTGCGCGCCCTCCCCGACGGCGAGTGGATCTCCTTCGGCTGGCGAGGGATCCTCGACGCCAGCCAGGGTGCCAGCGGCGCGATCTGATCCTGTTTCGCATCTGAACATCGCTGTCGATTTCGGGACGTTTCCATGGGCCCGGGTCTGAACCAGCGATCAGCGGTTCTGCCGACTACAGCCAGCTTCTCATCGGATACCCGGTGATGGCACGCAACCTGCAACACCAGTGCGCGGCGCTAACGCGCTGAACCAACACGTCGGTGCTTCTGGTCCCAGAGAAGCATCGGCGATGGGTGGCGGGCGAATTCATCTCATCGCCCGCCACCGCGGTCTCTCTTGGATCGCAGGCCCGGCAATCCTCCCGTCTCAGCCGGATCTGTGTTTTCAATACCCCGGCCCCTCTGGCAACCCCAGGGGGGCCTCCTCATGGGTCCAGACCGATCTCCTTGAGCTTGCGCCACAGGGTCGTCCGACCAATGCCGGCGACCTGGGCGACCTCGGCCTTGCGGCCCTCGAAGTGCTCCATCAGCCACGTCAGGTACTGGCCCTCGAGCTCGGCGACCGTGGGCATCTGGTGGAAGGGATGCCGGTCCTCGCTGCCGCCACCCTCGACCTGGGTGGACTCCAGCTCGAACAGCTCGGGCACCAGGACACCGTCGGTCGTCAGGACGACCGCGGACTCGACCGCGTGGGACAGCTCGCGCACATTGCCGAACCACGGATGGCGGGCCAACAGGTCCTGGCTGGTCCGCGGGATCCGGCGCACCGGCCGGCTGTGCCGCCGACCGTGCAGCTCGGCGAAGTGCTCGACCAGTCGCATGATGTCGCCAGCGCCTCGCTCACGCAGGGGCGGCAGGCGCACCCGCACCACCTGGATCCGGTGCAGCAGGTCCGTCCGAAACTCACCCCGGCGCGCCATGGCCACCAGGTCGCGGTGGGTCGCGCTGACCAGGCGGAAGTCCACGGTACGAGGCCGTCCCCCGCCCAGGCGCTGCACCACCCGGTCTTCGAGCACCCGCAACAGACGGGTCTGAGCCTTGCCCGAGAGCTCGCCCACTTCGTCCAGGAACAGCGTCCCGCCGTGGGCTTCCTCGAAGCGTCCCGGGGTGCTGGAGCCGGCCCCGGTGAACGCGCCCTTCTCGTGTCCAAACAGCTCGTTCTCCAGGATGGAGTCCGGCAGGGCGCCGCAGTCG
The DNA here is from genome assembly GCA_013152105.1 of Oligoflexia bacterium. GTDB lineage: Bacteria > Myxococcota_A > UBA796 > UBA796 > UBA2385 > UBA2385. The sequence goes on from JAADHA010000430.1 coordinate 4,188, forward strand.
ACCTTCACCAGCGGCCCCTCAGCACAGCTCGAATTGGCGTGGATGGCCCGAGCGAAGAGCTCTTTTCCGGTGCCAGTCTCACCGATGATGAGCACGCTGGCCTGAGTGGGCGCGACCAAGGCGACGCGGTGGAAGGCGCCACGCAGGCTGCTGGCACCACCGACGATCCCCTCGGCCACATACTCCAGGCGAGGTGGCAGCTCACCGCGAGGGCGCAACTGGGCCGCCAAGCTGGACTCGGCCAGCACCTTCGCGATGCGCTCGGCGATGCGCTCGGCGCGACGGACCACATCGGGCCCCAGGGGACCGTCGAGCAGCTCGACCACGCCCACCACGTGCTTGCCCAGGTACACCGGGACCGCCAGGATGCTGGTCGGGCGATAGCCCGTGATGTCCAGGGTCGCGGGGTCGGGCTCGGGACCGGTGCCTGGCCAGGTGTGGACCTGGGCCGAGGCCATCACGGCGCCCACGATGCCCCGGCCCGCCGACAGGCGGATCTCCTCGACCTCGTCGAGATGGGCCACGCGGGTGACGGCCTCACCGGTCATCGGGTCGCGCAGGAAGAGCGAGGCCCGCGCGGCTCCGGCTTGGCCGCACACCCGATCCAGCCAGCGCATCAGCGTCAGGTCGGGGCTGGCGAGTGGGCGCAGACCATCTCCGGCCGGCATCGTGGCACTGTCGACAGCCATCAAGACCTCGGGCGAGGTCGCATCATAGTGCCTGGGCAGGATCGGGGCAGCACCGGACGCGCGTCAGAAGTCGACGCTCTCTCCGCAGCCACAGGGGTTCTTGGCCTGGGGATTGTCGATCCGGAAGCCCTGCTCCATGAGGGTGTCGACCCAGTCGATGGTCGAATTCTTGAGCTTGTCGCGGTGTTCCTGGTTCAAGAAGACCCGCACACCCGGTGCGGCCTGGATCACTTCATCACCTTCGACCGGGGACTCTTCCAGTTCGAGCACGTACTTGTAGCCAGAGCACCCGCCACCCACGATGCCAAAGCGCAGGCCGAAGCCTTCCATTTCGTACTCGGTCTGGAGCCGGCGCAGGTTCTCCAGGGCGTTCTCGGTCAGCTTCACGGTCGGCATGCGGATTCCTTGGTGGCGCGGGCGCGCCAGGGTGACGCGGCCCTCAAGCTAACCACGCAGCCAGGGCGGTCCACCGGGGCATACTCAGCGCCGCCGAGGGGGTGCGCCGCAGCGCGGCGCAAGGGGGGCACGCGCCCCCCTCCAGCAAAGGGCTGGTGCCGCCGACCGGAGGTCCGCCGAAGCCGGGTCGACGTCCGACATCAGAGTGGTCGAGGACTTCTGGGCGGCGGCACCAGGCGCGCACGCCACAGCAAGCGCAGCCGCCAGGGGATCTGGGCGAGGGTCGCGATCCACAACAGCGGGCCGAGCTTGTGCATGCCAAAGGCCGCGACCGGCATCAGGTGGCCCATATAGGTGAAGCTGCGGGTCAAGCCGCAGCCGGGGCCGTTCCAGCCGGTGAGGTTCTTCCAGATGCAGAGGGTCGGGATCTGGTAACCGAAGAGGGACAAGGTCTGCGGGTCGGGGCTGAGCAGGGTCGACAAGATGATGACCCCAACCGAGATGGCCAGGATGACCGCATCGGCTTCGGCGTTGCGGCGTCGGGTCCGCGCGGCCCGGGAAGCCTGGCGATCAAGCGCGGCGTCACCCTCAGCCACGGTGCCGCCGTCCACCACGGCCGGTCTCGAAGGCGATGCGGTCCAGGATGCCGTTGACAAAGGCGCGGCTGTCCTTGTCTCCGAATCTCTTGGCAAGCTCCACCGCCTCGTTGATGCTGACGCTGACAGGAATATCCTGGCAGGCGAGCAATTCGTACGCCGCAAGCCGCAGGATGTTTCGGTCGACGACCGGCATGCGGACCAGGCGCCAGTTCGCGCTTGCGCCGTCGATGAGCGCGTCGAGTTCCGTCCGGCGCTGCTCGGTCCCAAAGGCCAGGCGCTGGGCGAACTCGATCTCGTCGCTCTCGGCGGCGCGACCCTGCAGACCGCCGTCGAGCTGTTCGGCCCAGACCTGGGCCAGCGACTGACGGACCGGGAGCTCGGCCAGGTCTGACTGGTACAGGGCCTGGAGCGCGAACTCACGGGCACGGCGGCGACTGGCCATGAATCAAGCTCCAAGCTGCTTGAGCAAGTTCACGGTCTCCAGGGCGGCCAGGGCGGCCTGGGCCCCCTTATTCCCCATCTTGGTGCCGGCCCGCTCGACCGCCTGGTCGATGCTGTCGGTGGTGAGCACCCCAAAGCTGACCGGGAGGTCGGCGTCAAGGCCCACATGGGCCAGCCCCTTGGCCACCTCTGACGCGATGAAGTCGAAGTGTGGCGTGCCGCCCCGGATGACACAGGCCAAGGCGATGACCGCGTCGTAGTCATCGCAGCGCGCCAGCCGCTGGGCCACCAGGGGCAGCTCAAAGGAGCCCGGTGCCCAGACCACGGTCACCCGCGTGTCCACGTCCACGCCGTGGCGGCGCAAGGTGTCCAGCGCGCCATCGAGCAGGCGCGACGTGATGAAGTCGTTCCAGCGCGACACCACGACGGCATAGCGCCCACCGGCATCCACCAGATTTCCTTCGACGACTTGAGGCATGGCTACTTCTCCAGGATCTTGAGGCCGAGTCGGCTGGCCCGGCGGGGCGGCACCGAAAAGTCGGCGTCGGGGTCGGCCAAGGCCACCCGCTCGACGATCTCCAGCCCATAACCGTCCAGGCCGAAGATCTTGCGCGGGCTGTTGGTCATCAGGCGCAGGCGGCGCACGCCCAGGTCGACCAGGATCTGCGCGCCGGTACCGAGCTCGCGCAGGCCATCGCTGTCGGGCGGCTTTTGACGCGGGGTCTGGGGCACATCGTCGAAGTGTCGCCGCATACGACGGATCAGGGCGTCGGGGTTCACGCCACCACCCAGGTGCATGTAGAGCAGCAGGCCCCGCCCTTCTTTCGCGATGCGAAGGAGCGCCTGGTCGATGTGGGCGCCGCTGTCTGCATTCGGAGACCCAAAGACATCGCCCACCGGGTCGCTGGCCTGCACCCGGCAGAGCACGGGGTCCTCACCGACCAGCTCGCCACGCCACACCGCGAGATGCAGCGTGTCATCGGACTGGCAGCGGTACAAGCGGGCGGAGAAGTCTCCCAGGCCCGGCACCGGCAAGGTTCCCTCCAGGATCCGCTCCACCAGCACTTCGTGGCGCATCCTCCAGCGGATCAGGTCGGCGACCGTCACGATCCGCAGGCCGTGCTGCTGTGCGAAGACTCGCAGGTCCGGCAGACGGGCCATCTCGCCGTCTTCTTTCATGATCTCGCAGA
>JAADHA010000479.1 GCA_013152105.1 Oligoflexia bacterium
CCAGCCTCATGTCGGGCAGCACGCTGCTGGACATCAACCTCTCCAACGATCACCCCATCGCCTTCGACTACACGACGGCCCTGGCCACGACCGACGGTGAGCTCTTCGACCCCAGCACCACGGCCTCCGGTCTGACCACCTCGGGCACCATCGACACCGACATGCTGTTCACCACCCAGATGGAGTGCGCCTCTTGCCACGATGTCCACGACGACACCTACGGCAACTTCCTCATCATGGACAACACGGCCAGCGCCCTCTGCTTGACCTGCCACAACAAGTAGGTCCTTCCGTATCAACACCCAGCTCGCCCTCCGGTGGGCTGGGTGTTGTGCGTCTGAAAACGTCCGATCGCAGCCCGCCCGCGACGAAGAGCTTATCCTGTTAGCCAGACCCGACACCAAAGCAGCCGAGCCCTGCCCAAGAGCAACCGCCACCAAGCAAGTCCCCCAACCCGCCTGGGTCCGATGCAGGTGGCTTCGGAGTCGCACCCATGTCGACCGTGACACCGCTCGTTCTCAGCCTCTTGAACATCGGATGCTTCAAGGTCGAGCGTCCCAGCCTCGGCTACGACATGGCGCGCGACGCGATCGAACTGGGGGACATCAGCTACCTCAACAGCTCCCCCCAAGGCGAGCTGTCGTTTCTGAACACCGGCAGCGTACAGTTTCTGCTGACGCCGCTAGGCGTGAACGGAGAGGGTGCCACCTTCGTCTTGGTCGACACGGGCTACGACTACGACCCTGTGGCTGTCGGCAGCTCGGTCACGCTGGGCATCAGCCTGGACATGGACGTCAACACCTGGGTGCCCGGTAGCTACGAACCCACCATCGACATCGAGCTCGGGACCTTCTGGGACGACCCCCGGACCTGGGGCCAGGACGCAGAGTGGAACACCGAGACGGTGACGGTACCCGTCACCTTCAGCTTGGTCTGCGACATCGACGGGGACGGCTCGTTGGCCGAGGCTTGCGGCGGTAGTGACTGCAACGACGAAGACGCCTCAATCTTCCCTGCGGCCACCGAAGATCCCAACGACAGCATCGACCACAACTGCGACGGTGACAGCGGCTCGACCGGCGGCGGCACCGGAACCACCGGAATCACCGGAATCACCGGAACCACCGGAACCACCGGAACCACCACGGGCACGGACACTGGCACCGTGGACACCGGCACCGTGGACACGGGCTCAACAGGGGCCACTGGGACCGGTACCACCGGGTCGGGCAGCACCGGCAGCGGCACCACGGCAACAACCGGCAGCCGGTAGGTGATGGCGTGACCCAGCCCTACCGCAGCTTGGTGTTGTCCGTGATCAGCAGTGTCCTGCTCAGCAGCGGCGTGCTGTACTCCCCAGTAGTCACGGCGGCTTCGCCTAGCGCCAGCTACTCTTCCGAGGTCCCTCCAGACCAGTGCTTGGCTTGCCACGGCCCCGGCTACAGCACCCTGGGTCACGACGCGCCGACGGGCCATGGCTGCGCGACTTGCCACACTGGCGACGGCTCCACGGGTGGCGACGGTCACCTCAACTTGGCACTGGCCGACAAGCGGACGTGCCAGGCCTGCCACGGTGACTGGGGAGACGCGGGTCACCCCGAGGTCGCCTCGGGTCGCTGCTTGACCTGTCACAACCCCCACGAAGACCGCAGCCGCAAGACGCCCTCGTGGCCCGATCGCGAGTCGGCGGCCTGCGCGCAGTGCCACACGCCCATCGTTGGCGCAGGTACCCACAGCATCATCGCGCGCGGAGAGTGCTCCGGCTGCCACAACCTTCATGCGCCCAAGGTGGATCATCTGCTGGCTGGCGACAACGCCTCGGCGAGCTGTGCCTCCTGCCACCCCACCCAGTCGACGGTCGCAGCGGACGATGTGTGGGCCATTCCAAGCAATCGCTGCGACGCCTGCCACAAGCCGCATAAGAGCGATCAACCCAACCTGCTGCTACAAGATCAGACCGCCCTCTGCGAGACCTGTCACGAGCCCCTCGCCAAGACCAGCAAGCCACACGGAGCCGTGGTCCTCGGCCAGTGCACAGGCTGCCATGACCCACACGGGGACAAGCACGACCAGGACCTGTCACGCCAGATCGCTGACGCAGACACTTGCTTCCGCTGCCATGCCGACGACGCCACCCAGCGCCCGGTCGTCCACGCTCCCCTGCAAGAGGGCGACTGCGGCACCTGCCATGTGGCACACGGTGGCGAGTTCGACGATGGCCTCAACGACACCCAGGCCATCGTCTGCCTGAGCTGTCACCGCGACGAAGACCGCCGCCGCAGCACCCATCCGCACATCGCACTGTCCGGCGAGTGTACGGCCTGCCACGACCCACACGCCAGTAGCGAACGCTGGCTGCTTTCCACCAACGTCAACCAGCTCTGTGTGAGCTGCCACCCCGCCTTTCCCGACGGAAACCACGTCTCCGAGGGTCAGTCCTTCGGAAGCCGCCACACCGTGGGACCGGGCGTTCCCGACCCGTTGCGCCCCGACCGCGAGCTGTCCTGCACGTCCTGCCACGATCCCCACGGGTCTGACAACCAGGACCTGTTCTACCGTGCGGACGAGACCTCCGCCCTGTGTCGTGAGTGCCACGGCGACCTCTACGGTGGGGCCACGCCTTCTCGCCCCCGGATGCGCGCGCCGACACCGGCATCCAGTCGACAGGCACCGGGCGTCGCAGACCCTCCAGCGCCCGACGCCGACCTGGCCACGCCGCCGGGACAGCGTGGAGTGGGGGATGACTGAGTGTCCACGCACCCCACCACTCGCCAAGCTGGCTCGCTAGCTTGCCTCACCGGCCTGGTGTTCCTGCTCGGCGCAGCCGCTGGCAGCCGTCCTGCCCTGGCTGGCGGCGAGACGCTGGGACTCGAGGCCTTGGGCAGCTTTCGCAGCTACGACTTCGACTCGGAGTGGACTCGCTACCAGGAACGCTTGCTGGAAGAGTCTCTGCGGGCCGAGTACTCGGCCTTCATCGTGGATCGCTCGCTGGCCTCTTACAACCTGGGCCTGACCCTGGGCATGGTCGATCTCTTCGCTAGCACCAGCCGCCAGCGCTTCTACCGGCTGGACTACGACGCCTCGACCAAGATCTGGTCCGAGGGTCTGGTCCCCGTCACCCTCTACGCCCGTCGCAGCACGCTCGATGTCAGCGAAGACGCCCAGCCCGCCCAGCGCAGCGTCACCCAGACGGTCGGCTATAGCGCCGCATTTCTGCCGGATGTTGGCCCTCGACTGCGCACTCGCGGCTACCTGCAGGACATGCTTGAAGATGGCACTGGGGGCCCGTCCTACCAACGTCGCTGGGATCTGGCTGGCGACGCTTCGCAGTATAGCGGACGCCTGACGGGCCGCGCCCTGATCGAGCGCGAGGGCCAGGTCGGAGACCTCTCCAGCCAGCAGAAGATCCAGGACACCGCACGCCTGGACGCCGACTACCGGGTGTCCCAAGACGTCAGCGTGGCGACCCACGCCCTCAGCCGCAGCTACCGCGTCGACAGCAACACCACCGACAGCCTGGGCAACACGGCCTTCGAGGTGCGCTCGGACGACGCCAGCACCCACGTGCGGTGGAGACCTCGTGAGGACCTGCTGGGCACCGCCACAGCACAGGTGCGCCGACGCGACTATTCGGGCAACAGCACGTCCAGCGAACAGGTCGGCGTGACCTTCGGCATTCCGGACGGTGACCGCTGGAGCGCCATCGGCGCGGCCGGTTTCGAGTCGTCTTCGTATACCGAAGATAGCAGTGAAGACAGCAAAGTGCACACCTTCGCAGGCGAGTATCTCAACGCCGAGACCGTGTTCGAACAGCTCAGCAGCCGCGGCGCAGTGCGCGTCGAGACGACGGGTGGCCTGGCCCACTTCTCCGAGCTAGACGTCGGCGCCGGCCTGCAAGAAGGAATCGAGAGCCGGGTCATAGGCTACCGCATGATCGCGGGACCGATGTTGCGCCTGCTGGGCGGGGCACGACTGGGTCGGCAGTGGGACTCGTCCCCGCGCGAGCTGAATTACGAACGCCACGGCTGGGAGGCTGGCCTCGAGAGTCACCCCATGCGCGGCCTCACCGTGTACCTCTACGCCGACCAGCTGGTCCACAACCAGCTGACTCAGGACGAGGGGAATTCCGACCGTTTTCAGGTCTACGGCTCACTGCGTGCGCAGCTGAGTCGTGACTACTCGCTGGAGTACGGCCTGAATCAGTCGCGCAACACGCTCGACGACAGCTACAGCGGAACCCTGGGCCAGTCCGTGCGCGGGCGAGCCCGGCTGGCGGACGGCCTGGTCTGGTCTGTGACGGGCTACCGCTACCTGTTCGACAACGACATCGACGCTCCCTACTGGTGGACGCGCGGCGAGACCGAGCTTCGCTTCGAGCGTGGCCTCACCTCGGTTCGTGGACGCCTGGCCGTCGATCTGAACTCTGGCAACACCAGTCAATCCATCGCGACCTTTGCCTATGTGGAGCTGAGAAGGAGGTGGCGATGGGACCTCTGAACCAGACGTTCAGCGGCCTGCGCAGCCTGAGCCTGATCGGCTGCTGCTTGCTTGTGGCCACCCCCAGCCTGGCGGGATCCGGTGTCAGCGCGACGCGCCACAACCTGTCCGTCACCGGACCGGGTGACGTGCGGGCCACGGCCGAGACCGAGGTCTGCATCTTCTGCCACGCCGGCCACGTCGAAGAGCTGCAGGGTCCTCTGTGGAACCGCTCGTCCATGGGCCAGCCAGCCTATCGGCCCTACCAGAGCAGCAACCGGTCTATCAGCGGCGATCAGCCCAACGGCGTGACGCTGATGTGCATGTCCTGTCACGACGGCACGGTCGCCGTGAGTCCTGCGAGCAAACGCGACGACCAGCTTCGGATCTCCGGCACCAACGGCGGTCGCTTGGGCCCCGATCAGGGCGGTCTGGGTACTGATCTCTCGGGCACACACCCCGTCTCGGTCGACTACCGCTCGGCGATGACGGGCCAGGCCACCATGACCTCGACCACTCGGCTGCGTGCCGAACCGCGGCTGGGCAACGGCTCATCTCTTCTCGATGCCCAAGGCCAGGTCCAGTGCACCTCGTGCCACGATCCCCACGAGGACCCACAAGCCAGTGGCGTTGACGTCCCCCCCTTCTGGATCGGCAGCTCGATGGACGATGTCTGCACGGCCTGCCACCAGGCACCCCTCGTCGACACGGGTCATGGCGACGGCGCCAAGCTGCCCCGCGGCTGTGGCAGCTGCCACGTCGGACACGGGGTCGAGCAGCAGCCCATGCTTCCCAAGGCCGAGGAAGACAGCTGCTTCTCATGCCACGGTAGCAACGTGGACCGCGCCACTGCGAAGGGCGAAGGACTGCTGGGCCGAGGTGCTGCACCCGCAGCCGTACAAGCACAGTTCGACAAGCCCTTCACCCACCCTGTGCGCCTGACCCACAACGTGCACAGCCCGTCGGAAGATCTGCGCGAAGACGTCACCACACCGCGCCACGTCGAGTGCGCCGACTGTCACCCCGTGCACGGTGACCCGACCTACAGCACGGCGTCCACGCTCTACCAGCGCGGCATCGCAAGGTCGGGGACTGTGGGCGGACGCGTCGAGCAGGATCTCTGCTACGACTGCCACGGCTCGGTGTCCGGCCTTCCCTTCGGCGAGACGGACAAGAGCGCCGAGTTCTCTCCTTCAAACGAGAGCTTCCACCCCGTAGACGCGCCGCTTGGCAAGCGCGACCAGCCCAGCCTGCTGCCCCAGTGGGTGTCTGGCGACCGCATGAGCTGTGGCGACTGTCATGGCTCCGACGACGCCAAGGACCCCGCAGGGCCTCATGGCTCCAGGAACCGCTGGATCTTGCGCTGGCCCTATGAAGCTGCGGACGGAAGTGCAGAGTCCGAGTCCACCTACCAGGCCTGCTACATCTGCCATAGTCGCACTAGCATCCTGTCCAACGAGAGCTTTGAAGGCCACAACCAACACGTCGTCGATGCAGAGACGTCCTGCTACGCCTGCCACGACTCTCACGGCAGCCCCGACGAGCCCAGCTTGATCCGCTTCGGCAAGGACTTCCGGTACAGCCAGGTCCTGCCCTCGTCCTCAGGCCGCCTTGAGTACCAGGCCACCGCTGGGGGTACATGCTACCTCTCTTGCCACGGCGTCGACCACGACCCCCTGAGCTACCCATGAAGGGCATCGTGACCACGCTGTCCCTGATGGCTCTGATGGCAAGCGCCCCCGCAAGCGCTGCGCCGAGCATGTCTGCCGGCGAGGGCCTCTTTACCGTGCCCCAAGCCGAGACCGTCGCGCCCAACCAGATGAACCTTGCGGTGGGCATCTACGGCGTGGGCACCCCCCAGACCCTACGGCTTGGCGGCTTTCCCTTTGGTGCCGCCGTCGGGATCAACCAACAGCTCAGCGTTGGCTTCCACATGGAGCCGGTGGACTACTCGCTGCGCGACAGCCCCTTCAGCACCGCCTCGCTGTCCGCTCGGATGCGCGTGGTCGATCCGGTCGATGACCACCCCGCGGTGGCAGTCCAAGCCGAGCTCGGACGCTTCGGTCAAGACCCCACAGCAGAGCTCATCGGAGTCATCGGCAAGGACCTGGGCCGTGTCGCCCCGGTTGCCTTTGCCGGTCTCCGCTGGCACAAGCGCGGCAGCTTCGGCGCCACCCTGGGCGCCGGCGCCTCCATCGACCTGGTGGGTCCCACACAGGCCATCGTGGAAGCCTCGATGATGCCCGACACTCGAGGCATCGCCGACTGGCAGGCCCGAGGCGGTGTGCGCGGACTGCTCGGTCCCCTGATGCTGGGCGGCTGGCTGGGCGGTGGCTTCTTCGAGGCCGTGCCCTGGGCTGGCGCCGGGATCGTTCTGGCCATGACCTCGGTCGACATTCGATCTGCTGACCGAGACCTCGACGGCGTCGCCGACATCAACGATGCCTGCATCTACGTGGCCGAGGACCTTGACCAGTGGCAGGACGACGACGGCTGTCCCGACGTCGACAACGACGGCGACGGGATCCTCGACGCGGACGACCCCACCCCCAACGGAGAGGAAGTCGCCGAAGAGCAGGGCCTGCTGTTCACAACACCCACTCCGCGTCTGCGCCTGCGCATGCCCCAGCTGACCCTGCCCTCCACGGATGCTGCAGCCGAGCCCCGCCGCGGCAGCGCTGAGCCCCCCGAGGGGACCCAATGATCGCCCCCCTTCTCAGCTCCGCTCTCCTCGTTGCCCTGCTTGGCAGCGCCTGGGCCGCCGGACCGCTCTCCCCTGCCCCACAAGATGACGGCACCGACGGTCTGGATGGGGCTGCAGAGCTGCCTGCGGACAGCGGTGCTGGACTGCTCTACTTTGGCGCTCGCTCGCCGTTCACCAAGGCCGTTCAGGGCGAGTTCTTCGGCGGCTTTGCCGGCCAGGTCGGCATCGCCCGCGCCGTGTCCATCGGCTTGGCCATGCCCGACGCCCGGCGCCTGAGCTTGTCGGGCGACGCGCACCGG
>JAADHA010000534.1 GCA_013152105.1 Oligoflexia bacterium
CATGTCGCGGCCGCCGTGGCGCTGCGCGCTGGCTCGCGGGCGGCCTCCGACACCGCGGGTAGCCCCCTGGCCTGGCCCAGATCGGCCGACCTGGACCGAGCGGCCCAAGGCGCCGTCCCATGGCAGGGCTTGGACGCCGCCGACCTCCTGGCGGCCTCGCGGTGGGGCGGGCAGCGCACGGTGGTCGTGGACCAGGCCTGGCTGACCGCATTGCTCGCCGAGGGCCGACTGGACCAGATCGATGGGGCGACGGCCCTTCGGCTCGACGACCTCGATGGGCTCGACGACTGGTTTTCGGTCTTGGACGCCGACCATGATCTCTCGGTCGTGGGACCTTGGACGTGGGTCGAGGATGTCGATCCGGGGGCGTACAGCGCCGTAGATGTCGAGGCCGGGCTGGTGGCGGGCCGAACCGTCGCCAGCACCGGTCCCCGAGTCGCCTTGCGGGTCGATGGACAGGGGCCAGGCAGTCTGATCCGCTCAGACACCGGTGCGCCATCCTCGGTCGTGTCTGTCAGCCTGCGGGTCGAGACACCGGCGTGGGCGCCGATTCAGCACGTCAGCCTACGGGGCCGCGGCGGGGTCGTCCTCTTGACCCTCGACGTCGCGCCAGGCCCCGTGCCGGTCGAAACAAGCTTCGATCTGGATCGCACGCTGAGCGATTGGATCGTGGTGGTGGCCCAGGGTGATCAGGCTTCGCCGCTCACCGGTCGCCTGCCATGGTCCGTGACCAGCCCCGTGTGGATCGAATAGGCAGCCTGGTGACCGTGCCCCCGACCACTCCGCGCGACCAAGGTCTGCGCGTGATCGAGACCTATGCCAGCGTCCAGGGCGAGAGCACCTGGGCTGGTCTGCCCTGTGTCTTCGTGCGCCTGGCGGGCTGCAAGCTGCGCTGCGTCTGGTGTGACTCGGCCTTCACCTTCACCGGGGGCAGCCACCACAGCGTCGACGCTGTCGTCGAACAAGCCAGCGCCTATGGTATCGATCTGGTCGAGCTCACGGGCGGAGAGCCCCTGGTCCAGCGCCAGAGCATCCCGTTGCTTGAGCGCCTGGTCGAGCGTGGTCACACGGTCTTGCTGGAGACCTCGGGCAGCGTCGACATCGCACCGGTTCCGTCGCCGGTTCACATCATCATGGACCTCAAGGCACCCGACTCGGGCGAGGTGGGGGCGAACCGCTGGGAAAACCTGTCCCTGCTGTCGCAGAAGGACAACCTCAAGGTCGTCCTGGCCAGCCGACGCGACTACGAGTGGGCGCGCTCGGTGGTGCGTCAGCACGATCTGGAGACTCGCCTACCCGTCCTGTTCAGCGCGGTGTGGGGTGCCCTGGACCTGGAGTCTCTCAGCGGGTGGCTGGTCGAAGACCGACTCCGGGTTCGCCTCCAGGTCCAGCTTCACAAGGTGATCTGGCCGCATCAGCAGCGCGGCGTGTAGCGCGGATGTGTGGATCCTTGGCGTGGTACGCGCAGCGTGGGCGCGCTATGATGGCCAGGCACGGGCAACACCTGCGTTGCTCGAAGGAGCGTGCGTGATGTCCGAGATTCGTATTCCGGTGCAAGGCATGACCTGTGGTGGCTGCACGGCTTCGGTAGAGCGTGCGCTCAGTCGTGTCCCAGGTGTCGATGGTTCCTCGGCATCGGTCAAGGACGCCGCTGTCGTGGTGCGCTTCGATCCACAACAGGTGGCCCCTGATCAGTTGGTCCAGGTCATCGTCGGTGCTGGCTATGAAGTGCCTGCCCAGAACGGCTGATCGGTGCCGACCTTGACTGCCCTCACCCTCGCCCTGATGCTGTCGGGCGCTGCCAGCGCGTGGCGCGGATCGTCGACTTCGACGGCGACCGACGGCGGGACAGCGGACACGGCTGATATCGGGGACACCGGGTCGTCGGATGGCGGGACGGCGGATGGCGGGACGGCTGACGGCGCCGCGACGGCGGATGGCGGGACGGCGGATGGCGGGACGGCTGATGGCGCCACGACATCGGATGGCGGCACGACGGCGGATGGCGGCACCGCCTCAGACACTGCAGACACCGCGGTCTGGATCGATGGCGGTCCCAACATCACCGACCAGACTGGCGACACCGGCGGCTTTGGCTGCGGCGGCGGCGGTTCGGCGGCGCTGGTGTTGGGGGGGTGGCTGGTCTTTCTGGGCGCCGGTCGACGCCGCTAGTCATTTCGCAGGCGCCAGTCCAAGACCAGGCAGTTGATGGGTGAGGGGACGTTTCCATCACCCAGAATCTTGGCGGCCTTGTCTGCGTCACTGCTGAGCACGGCCAGGCAGGGCAGCAACACGGCCTTTGCCAGGGTCTCAGCCGACCGGGCCACGACCCAGGCGCCGCGGTTCTCAAATGCGTCGAGCACGGTGCCGGGCGGTGCTTGGGTGAAATCGACGCCGGGGTCCTTCTGGTTGTAGTCGATGCGGGTGACATCGGCGGACCAGTACTTGGCTATCCGAGCGGTCGTGGCAAAGGTGGTGCCCTCGGGTGGGACCAGGGCAGCGTCGGGGCCGAGCTGTTTGCCCAGGGCCCGCAAGATGCGCGAGATGTTCGTGCGCTGGTCGTCGCCGTCCTGGTGAATGCAGTAGGCGCTGCCCTGGGCGACCTGGGCCATCTGGATCTCGACCAGCCTGTCTTCGGGGAGGGGTGGGGCCCCAGCCACCGAGAGGGTCTCCTGAATCAGCGCCTTGCTTTGGGACTTGTCTTCGTAGGTGGCGTCGATATCGCGCACGACCAGCGTGTCCGGCATCGCGTCGAGGCCCAATCTCAGAGCCTGTCTGAAGGTCAACTGGAGGGGGCCGCGCCCACAGACATCCGTGCCCTCCGAGTCCGTCAGGTCGGCGAATTCAGTCGCGCGGCGACCGGGCCAGGCGCCCAGCCACACCAGGGCCTTGGCGGTGTCGGGGTCCACGTCTTCGTAGGTGGACATGCGGTCGCGCCACTCGGCGAAGGTGCCCGCCTTGGGCGATTTGACGTTGGTGATCCACTGGTAGCGCTTGCTGTCGCTGCTGAGGACCTTCATCTTGTCCTTCCAGGCGCCGCGCAGCTTGTCGTCCTCTTCAAGAGAGGTCCCCATGCTGCGGATGCCGGTGATGGACTGGGCGAGCTGCTCGAGCTTGTACTCGGTGCTGTCGCCCTGCATGTTCTCGGCGAAGGCCAGCTCTTGATTGCAGGACTCGACCCGGACCTCTTGGGTCGAGAGCTGCTTCTTGAATTTCGAGACCTTGCAGGCGCTGAACCCACCGAAAGCGTAGCCGCCGATCAGGGTGAGCCCCAGGATGATGTTGCGCGGCTGATAGATGGCGCCGGAGCGCACGAAGACCATGGCCCGCTGGAACAACTGGGCGGGACCGAGCACCAGGAGCTGAGTCCAAGCCTGACGCTTGACTTCTTTGCCCATGGAGTCTGCCGAGAGGCGCCGGCGCCCGGTGGCGGTACCGCGCGCCTTGGCGCGTTCTTCTTGGATCTCGGGGGGAAGCTCGTCCAGCTCGATGATGAAGCGAGGCCCGTCGGGCGTGACCAGGGCAAAGGAGTCGCCTGGGCGCACCGCGGTCGGTGTGTTGAGCTGTGTTGGGCGGTGCGCCTTGCTTTTGTAGAGGAAGACGGTCGCCGTCCGCTCGCTGGGCGCGAGGATGAGATTCTGCGGCCCCTGACGGATGAGCTTGGCATGCTCGGCGCGCACGCCCAGTGATTCCGGGAGCACGATGTGGCAGGAGTCCGGATCGGAGCCGAGACGGACCTCCAGACCCTCGAAGGGGCCAAAGCGGGTGCTGCCGAATTCAGGCGACAGGCGAAGGTAGGTGACGAGGTCGTCTGGCGAAGTGGGCATGGCGGCGGGATGCTATCACCTCGCCTTCCAGTGAGGGTTGGCTTCCGCACCTCAGGCGGTGGTCTGCCGTAGCGAACGGGGGGCCACGCGCGGTAGAGTCGCCGTCCAATCCTCTCCTGACCTCGCCTGCGGCTCGCAATGAACATCTTTCTTGTGCCCTACACCCGTTGGCGTCACCTGATCATGGCGCTGTGGTGTGGTGGCTTTGGGCTCTTGGCCTGGTGGTGCGTGCTCAGCCTGACGGTCTTGGGCGGGCCCAAGTGGCCACAGAACTGGGACGGGCCGATGCTGCTGGGCACTATCGCGGCCTTTGTGGCAGCGGGCTCGATCCTGGGGGAAGACAATCTGCGCCGACGGCCCATGCTGCTGCGCTTGGGTCGGACGGTGCTCGCGGCCGTGATCGCCGGGGGCAACACGCTGCTGTGGTACTGGCTGTGGTCGCTCATCATGCCGATGCTCCTGCCAGATGCCTGGCAGACCGACGCTGCGGACCCGTCGCTGGTCAGCTTGCGCTATCGGATCGGTGCCTTTGTCATGGCGGGCTTCTCGACTGGCGCCGCGGGGACCGCCGTGCGCAGGCTCCAGCACTTCGTCAGCCACATCGCGGGCGGCATCACTGCAGGGCTGGCCGCGGGGGTGGTTTGGCATGTGCTGGGTGAGTATTTCCTGGGGCTTACGGATCTCTACCTGGCCAGCGCCGCCATGGGGCTGACCTGGGGCTTCTTGTACGGGCTCATCACCTGGCCTGTTCCAGACGAATTGTATGCAGGCTGGGTGCGGGTGCTCTCGTCCACGCGCTTCGGGCGACGGATTCCAGTTCCCGCGCCGAACGCGGACCCCAAGGAACGCTTTGTGGGGCACTTTCCCCGCGGTCTGGACCTGTTTCTGCCGATCGACGATGGCGTCATGGAGATGCATGTGTCGGTCGCCGTGGACCGCAAGGGCCGGTACTCGGCGCGTGGGCTGTCGCTTCAGCCGACCGTCGTGCGGCGTTTCCTTGAGCGGATCGACCTGCGCTACGACCCCCGTCGTTCCGCACCGCTCGAGACCCGCCTGACCAGCGGTGATCGCATCATCCTGGGGCAGGGGGCGCAGCAGACCGAGCTGGAGTTCTTGATGCTCCCTCGCGAAGAACAGTGATGCGCCGGGTCGCAGCGTGGAGATCTGGCCTGCCCAGGCTGGCGGCTGGAATGCTGTGTCTGGTTCTCGGTGCCGGGGCGCTGACCACCGTGACGGCTTGCAGCGAGACTGGCCTGACTCCGATCGCGGGCACGACCACGCGGGTCGGTGTGCCGGTGACCGAGAAGAACACCGAACTGGAGCTCAAGATCTTCACGACGGTCGCCGAGTGTGCCGGCACCGTCAAGCCCGAAGATGTGCCGCTGTGCATGCCGCACGTTGATCGGCGCTCGGGGCAGGTCCGGGTGGCGATCCAGTTTCGGCTGGACAGCGACGACTTCCCCTTCCCATTGACTCAAGACAACCTGAGGGTGATCACCAAGGGCAGGGTCGTCCAAAACGCAGACGCCATGAGTGTCGAGATCATCCCGCATGATCCAGTCGACACCCCGCAGCTCTACATCCTGGTGATCGATGGGTCGTCCTCGATGAACGAAGCCGGCTCGCGGGGCAAGACTCGCATGGACCGGGTCCGTGAAGCCCTGCTCATGCCCGACGTCAAGAACGCCTTCTTCCCCAAGGGGGGCGTCAAGACTGGCGTGCTCCTGATGTCCTTCACCAATGGTGATCCTCAGCCCGTGGGCGGCGAATTGAAGATCCTGCCGGATCAGCGCGCCTACACCAAGCTGGTGCGCAACGACCTGCGGGTCTTGTCGGGCTTCACGCATCTCTATGGCGCAGTCCAGTACGCCAGCGGCCCGCTGCTGGAGCAGGACGAAGTGCGCACCTTTATCGACGCCTACCAGGCGGCTCCGACGGTCATCGTCTTGACCGACGGCTTCAACAACGAGGCCGGCGATGACACCTGCGCCACCAACGCAGAGCGCCTGGGACGGCTGCTGGTAGCGCTGCGTCGGTCACGAGACGAGGCCGAGGACATTCGCAAGCGCCCGACCGTGTTCACGGTGGGTCTGGGACGCCCGCTCCGACCCTCCTTCGAGCTGCCCAAGAATGACAGCGACAAGATCAGCGCGCTGAAGCTCTGTGGGCGGCGCTACAAGGATCGTCGCATCGACGGCGATCTGGAGCTGAACAAGATCGACAACGCCAGCTTGAACTTCATCGCCGAGCGGGGCGGGGGCTTCGCCTATGTGAAGACAGACCGTGACGGCCTGGCCGACGCATTTCGGGCGGCAGCGGCGCAACGCTATACTTGGTTTGAGGTGCGTTATGAAGTGGATCCCCACCACCTGCGCCGCTCTTTTGAGACCCGCCTGCGCTTGATGAGCTACGCCGACGCCGAGGCCAGCGTGCGCATCTACCCCAGCGCCTGGCTGGACGCGCCGCCAGGGATCCGCGAAGCAGACGGGCGTGTCGACCCGCAGTCCTATCGCCACACGGCGGTGGTCCTGATGCCCTTGCTGGGTGGCTTGCTGTCCCTGGGTTTTGTCGGCGCGGTGCTCTTCAACAGCGGGCGCATCCTGTTTGGTCGTTCCCGGCGGCCAGCCGCAAAGGCGCGCAAAGGCACGGGCACGGGCAAGAGCTGAATCAGGGCTCCCCCATGGCTGGGTGTAAGATAGCCTGAGAGAGCCGCGTACCTGGACATGGAGGGTGTGCCTTGGCACGCTACATCGGCGACTACGAGGTCCTCAGCGAGCTGGGTGCCGGCCATTATGGGACGGTCTACCGGGCGGCTGGGATGACGCCCGCGCGGGGCCGCAATCCTGCCAAGCGGCGGCTGGTTGCGATCAAAAAGCTGAAGGACACGGCAGGCGCTGGCTCGGTCGATCTGCTGCTTCAGGAATTCGCGCTGCTCGACCAGGTCAAGCACCGCGGCATCGTCCGGGTGTTTGAGTACCTCGAGGACGAACATGCGGTCGTCATGGAGCACATCCACGGCGTGACCCTGCGCAGGGTCCTCGAAGAACTGGACAAGGCGCACGAACAGGTCTTCACCGAAGCGGCGGTTGAGATCGGCTGCGAGCTGGCCGACGCCCTCTACCAGGCCTACACCACGCCTGGCGACAACGGAGAGCCGCTTCAGCTCGTCCACCGAGACCTGAAGCCCGCGAACGTGATGTTGACGCCACAGGGCGAGGTCAAGATCCTGGACTTCGGACTGGCGCGGGTCGACAACGCGGACTTTGCGCGAGACGACCGCAGCCGGGTCAAGGGCACGCCCATCTACATGGCTCCCGAGCAGGCTCGCGGGCTTGAGATCGACCATCGCACGGACCTCTTCGCGCTCGGTCTCATTCTCTATGAACTCCTGATGGGCGAAGCGGCATACCGCGTGCCCAAGTCATCCTCCGATCCGGTGGCCGAGGTCTTCGCTGCGATCGAGGCGGGCGATCTCGCCGCGCAGTGTCGCGATCTCGAGGCCACGCTGCCCGCTCACGGTCCGATCGTGACGCGCTTGCTGCAACGGCGCCCGGAAGATCGCTATCAGAACGGCCATGAAGCCCTGGTCGACTTGCGCCGGCAGCTCTACCGTGACCGGGGCTCCTACCTGACCGA
>JAADHA010000621.1:0-2328 GCA_013152105.1 Oligoflexia bacterium
GTGGCGTGCGGGCAGCTCCGGAGTGACGGCCTGCCACAGCCGCGCCGCCCGGTTCCGCCCATCGCGCCGGATGGCGTCGAGGATGGCGTCGAGATCGTCGTTGCTCCAGCGCGCGGACCAAAAGCGCTCTCCTTGCTGCTCCGGCTCCATGTCCAGCAGCAGGCCCAGCCACCGCCAGGGGTCCAGCCCCTCCACGCTGGTCAGCGCCCGCAGCCCGGCGTCGGGCGCGACCCGGGCCAGCTCCTCGAGGTGTTCGACCGCCTCGTCTTCCTGGACCATGCCCGCCAGCAGCGCCAGCACCTCGGCCGATCGTTCCGGCCCGCCCTTGCCGCCGCTGCCCTGCTCGGCCATCAGCTCGGTCAACACGTCGCCACGCGCCGGGGCTTCAAGCTCTTCGGCCAGGCACTCCGCGGCCAGGACCTCGCGCAGAGAACGATGCAGGTATCGCCACGGGGCTTGGGGTCCATCCAGCGGACCCAGCAGGCCACCGTACTTGCCGATGTCGTCGAGAAAGACCCGGTCGGACTGCCAGTGGCCCTCTCGCCCGTACAAGGCAGCCAGCTTGGGGTAGTGCCTCGGCACCTCGGCCAGCACGTCCGACAGCGTATCCCGCTCCCAGCTCTCTTTCCCCTGGCGGTGAAGTTCCAGGCTCAGGCCGCGCAGGACCCTGCGGGCATAGCGCGGTGACCAGCGGTCGGGCCGTTCCGCTTGGCGTTGTGGGCCCCAGCCGCGCTCCAGGCAGTCCTTGATCGCCCGTTGCAGCAGGCGACGTCGGTCCAGCGGGGTGCCGGCACCCGAGTCGAGGCCCTGCCGGAAGAGGCCGACGGTCAGGGTGAGCAGGAAGGGGTTCGGCAGGAGCACACCGACGCCGGGACGGGCGCCGATGTCGCGCCAGAATGCGCCTTCTTCACCGGGGTGTGCCCGCAGCAGGTCGGAGACGAGCTTCCGCTGGCGGGAAATGTCCAGCAAGCGGAGCGAGGCCCGCGTGAAACCCGTCCAGGCGGTACCGCCCCGCACGGCGGCGGCGCGGCTGGTGACGACGATGGCGGCCTGGGCCCATTGCTCTTCGGCGGCCAGGTCTTCGATGTCACGACGCATCTGGTCGTAGTCCTTGACCTCGTCGAAGCCGTCGAGCAGCAGCCAGACCCGACCGCGCTGCTTGGCCTGACGCCGGATCGCCCGGGCGATCCGCGGGGCGAGGTGCTCCTGGTCCTTGTCCAGCGCGACGCGGGCCGCCAGCTCCACCGGATCTCCGCGTTCTTCGGCCCAGCGGGCGAGCGGCACGAACACGGGCAGCGCATCTTCGCTGGCCCGCTGGTGCGCCACGCGACGCATCAAGGTCGTCTTGCCTGCGCCGGGGTCGGCCTGGAGCAGCCAGCGGACCGCCCCTGCTGCCTGCAGGTCCTGCTGCAGCAGGGTTTGCAGGGTGCCGTGGCGACGCTCGGCGAAGCCTTGCTGCCGGCACTCCAGGCCGTCTACGGGCCCACCGACGTCGACGTCGATGTCGACGGGCTGCAGCTCAGCGACAGAGAGGTCGAAGGCCGCCACGTAGGCCAGGGGATGCTGGTGGCAGGCGATCACCGCGGCCTGGTAGGTCTTCAACAGGGCACGGCTGCGTACTGGCGCGGGCTGGTCGAGTTCCTGGGACCAGGCGCGGATCGCCTGCACAAGGTCGGTCGGGGAACCGCCGTGCTTCCGCTCCAGCTCACGGGCGTCGACGGGGCGCGGGCAGGCGTCGTCGACGAAGGCCGCGACCGCAATGCCCCGAGCGTGGGCGTAGCCGGCGACCAGAGCGCCGATGGTGTTGTCGATGCCGTGGCGCTTCTCGCCGCTGCGCAGGCGGAGCTGGGCCCAGGCCAGGCGGCCCGCGTCTTCGAGCAGCTCGCCCAGGCCGGACAGGGTCCAGCCCCGGGTGTCGACCAGCTCCCAGCCCTCGGGCACGAGCTGCTTCTTCAAGGCGCGGCACAGCTCTTTGCCAGTGCCCCGTGATGCGCACAGCACCAGCTTGCGGTCACCCTTCTGGGGCGGCTTGGGGGCCGGGTCCCAGTCAGCCACCCGGCATAGCAGCGCGCGGGCGTGCTCAACCACGTCCTTTTGGCGCAGCACACCACCCAGCGGTGTGTCCTCCACCCAGGGCGCGGTGGGCGACTCGGATTCGGTCGCCAGGGCGACCCGGAGTCCCTTGGCCAGCGCCATGCCCAGCTCCCAGGCCATATTGGCGTTGGGCTGGTCCACCACGGCCAGCACAGCGGCGCTGCGCCGCACTGCTTCTTCCAGGCGGGTGCTCAGCCGCCCGACCGCGACATCGTCGAGGGCGCCGACGATCTC
>JAADHA010000621.1:2375-15555 GCA_013152105.1 Oligoflexia bacterium
GACGGCCCTGAGTTCGCTGTCCCATGCCACGAAGACAAGCGGGCGCGATGGCTTTGGGGTTCCCACGGTGCCCGACCATAGCGCGGGACGAGAGAGGCCGTTGCCGACCGTGGTGGCGGCTACTCGCCGTCGGCACCATCGGCACCATCGGCACCGTCGGCACCGTCGGCACCATCGGCACCGTCAGCACCATCAGCACCGTCAGCGATCTCGACACCTTCCGGGGCAGAGCCCTGCTCTTCGTCTTCCTCATCCACGTCTTCTTCTGGGATCCGGGTCAGGCTGACGATGCGTTCATCGTCTTCTACCCGCATCAAGGTCACGCCCTTGGTCGATCGGCTGCTGATCCGGATGGTGTCGACCGGCGTCTTGATGACCCGACCGGTGTCGGTGATCAGCATGACGCGGTCGGTCTCGACGACTTCTACGCTGCCAACCACCGGGCCGTTGCGTTCATCCACCACCATATTGATGATGCCTGAGCCACTGCGCCCCTGCACGCGGTACTCGTCCAGGCTGGTTCGCTTGCCAAAGCCGTTCTGACTGACCGTCAACAACAGCGTGTCCTGGCCAGAGCCCAAAACTCGCATCGCCGCGATCTCGTCGCCCTCGCGCAGCTTGATGCCGCGCACGCCTCGGGCCACGCGACCCACCGGCCGGACATCGCCCCCGGGGAAACGGATGCTCATGCCCTGACGGGTCGCGATGAAGATGTGCTGGTCTGGCATCGCCTTGACGACGGTCAGCAGGCTGTCACCGTCGGCGCAGTCGTAGCTGCGCAGGCCGTTGCTGCGCAGGTTCTTGTAGTCCGACAGCACCGTGCGCTTCACCAGGCCCTTGCGGCTGCAGAAGACCAGGTCCAGATCACTGGTGAACTCGTCGATGGACAGCACGGCGGCGATGTCATCGTCCGGCTCCATTCTCACCAGATTGACCAGCGGGGTGCCACGCGCCGTCCGCCCCGTCTTGGGGACTTGCCAGACGGGCACACCGAACATCCAGCCGTGCGTCGTGAAGACCAACAGCGTGCTGTGGGTGTTCGCGATGAAGATGTCCTGGATGCTGTCCTGCGCCCGGGTGTTCATGCCCTTCTTGCCGAAGCCGCCCCGGCGCTGTTCCTGGTATTCGTGCTGGCTGGTGCGCTTGATGTAGCCGGCCAGGGACAGGGTCAGCACAGCGTCTTCGGGAGCGATCAGGTCTTGTATGGACATCTCACCGCTGTCTTCGGTGATCCGCGTCCGCCGGTCATCCCCAAACTTCTGCCCCACCGCGAGGAGTTCTTCCTTGATGACCTCCATCAGGCGCGTCTCGCTGTCCAGGATGGCCCGGTAGCCCTCGATCCGGCCCAAGAGTTCGGCCTGTTCGTTCAACAGCTTCTGGCGAGAGAGCCCGGTCAGCCGGCGAAGCTGCATCTCCAGGATGGCCTGGGCCTGGATTTGGCTGAACTCGAAGGTGGTCATCAGGCCTTCGCGGGCTTCGTCGTCGGTGCCGCTGGCCCGGATGATCCGGATGATCTCGTCGATGTGATCGAGCGCCGTGAGCAGGCCCTGCACGATGTGCATGCGAGCCAGGGCCATCCGCAAGTCGAAGCGCGTCCGCCGAACCACGACGTCGCGACGGTGCTGGATGTAGTGCTGGAGCATGTCCTTGAGGGTCAGCACCATCGGGCGGTTGTGCACGATGGCCAACAGGATCACGCCAAAGGTGCTCTGCAAGGCGGTGTGCTTGTAGAGCTGGTTCAGGATGATCTCGGGCACCACGTCTCGGCGCAGCTCCACCACCACCCGCATCCCCGTGCGGTCCGACTCGTCCCGCAAGGCCGTGATTCCGTCGATCCTGCGAGTCTTGACCAGCCTGGCGATGTCCTCGACCAGCCGCGCCTTGTTGACCTGGAAGGGGAGCTCGTCGAGGATGATGCGGCTTTTTCCGTGCTCCATGTCCTCAAAGAAAGCGTTTCCCCTGACGATCACACGACCTCGGCCCGTGCTGTAGGCGTCGTAGATGCCCTTGCGGCCGTAGATGGTCCCCGCCGTCGGAAAGTCGGGCCCCGGCACCAGGGCCATCAGCGCGTCGATGTCCAGGTCGGGGTTCTCGATCAGCGCCACCGTGGCCTTGATGATCTCGCCCAGGTTGTGCGGCGGAATCTTGGTCGCCATGCCGACCGCGATGCCGTCGCTGCCGTTGACCAACAGGTTGGGGTAGGCCGAGGGGAGGACCGCGGGTTCCTGCACCTGACCGTCGAAGTTGGGCGTGAAGTTGACGGTCTGCTTTTCGATGTCGTCGCCCAGCAGGGTCTCGGCCAGGCGCGTCATCCGGGCTTCGGTGTAGCGGTAGGCAGCCGCCGGGTCGCCGTCTACGGACCCGAAGTTGCCCTGACCGTCGACCAGGGGGTGACGCATATTCCAGGGCTGGGCCAGCCGGACCAGGGCGTCGTAGACCGCGCTGTCACCGTGGGGGTGGTACTTCTTGAGGACTTCGCCCACCACGCCGGCGCACTTGCTGTACTTCTTGTTGGCGCGCAGGCCTTCCTTCCACATGGCGTAGAGGATGCGGCGGTGGACTGGCTTGAGACCATCCCGCACATCGGGGAGGGCCCGCCCGATGATGACCGACATCGAGTAGTCGAGGTAGCTCGATCTCATCTCGTCTTCGATGTCGATGGGCACTAGCGTCTTTGCAAATTCATTGGTAGGCTGGGACACGCGGTCTCCATGGCGATCGGCCAAGCATGGTAACGCGCCAGAGGCCGTCCCGCATCAAGCACAAAATAAGCATGAAACCTTCATTATTACCGCACCCACCTATGGCCCTCACCCCACCCCCAGCGGCCGCCGGATAGCCTTGCCCACCCACGCGCTCCGAGGTCTTCATGCTCACGCTGCTGCTGGCCGCCACCATCGCCCACGCGGACCCCAGCCTTCAAGCGACGGCTGACCTGGACCTGGGCCGGCAGCTCTTGACCGACAAGAACGCGGACGGCGCCGCGCTGTCCTTGCAACGCTGCATCGACCGCCACCCACCCGCGACCGTCGAAGCCGACTGCCAGTGGGAGCTGGGCTGGGCGCATTGGCTCCAGACTGACTGGCCCGGCGTGGTGACGGCATGGGAACGGGTCAAGATCCTGGACCCCGACCGCGAAGGGCTCGACGACTACCTCAGCCAAGCCCACGCCACCATCGACATGCAGACCATGCTGGACAAGAGCCGCGCCACGGCCCCCAAGACCTTTGTCAGCGCCGCCCCGGCCGGCGCGACGCTGCACCTGCGCGCCACCGGCGACTGCATGATCGGCACGGACTTCCCCTCGGGCCAGCTCTCGCCCGGCGACGGGGCCGACATCTTCGCCGATGTCACGGACTGGCTCAGCGACGCGGACCTGACGGTCGGCAACCTGGAAGGCCCGCTCTGCGACCGCGGCACCACCCGCAAGTGCCGCGCCGACGCCAAGCCCGGTAGCTGCTACGCCTTTCGCCAGCCCGCCCGCTACGCCGCGTACTACAAGGCGGCCGGCTTCGACGTGATGAGCACCGCCAACAACCACGCGGGCGACTTCGGCGCCACCTGCCGCAGCCGCACCGAAGAGCTCCTGGATCAACAAGGCATCGGTCACAGCGGCCGCCCCGGCGACATCGACAGCCGCACGGTCAACGGTCTGAAGATCGCGACCATCGGCTTCCACAGCAACCGCAACAGCCACTACACGCTGGACCTGGACACCGCGGCCCAGTTGATCTCCAGCCTGGCCGCCGACCACGACATCGTCATCGTCATCTTCCACGGCGGGGCCGAGGGCAGCAAGGCGATCCACACGCCCCAGGGCACCGAGACCTACTACGGAGAGAACCGCGGCGACCTGCGCGCCTTCACCCACGCCGTCGTCGACGCCGGCGCCGACGTGGTCATCGGAAGCGGCCCCCACGTCTTGCGAGGGATGGAGATCTACAAGGGTCGCTTGATCGCCTACTCGCTGGGGAATTTCGCGACCTACGGTCCCTTCAATACGCGGGGCTACGGCGGCATCGGCGCCATCCTCGATGTCACCGTCGACCGCCAAGGCGCCTTTGTCAGTGGACGGATCCTGCCCACGAAGCAGGTCGGCGAGGGCGTGCCGATGAAGGACCCGGAAGCGCAGGCCATCGACCTGGTGCGCACGCTGACGGCCCAGGACTTCCCCAAGTACGGCGTCGCGGTCGCGCAGGACGGCAGCATCGCGGCCCGCTGAGAGCGCGGCACGCCCCAAGCCGCTTCAGTCCTGGGCCAAAGCCAAGGCCACGACGTTGCCGTCGGGATCCGCGACATAGGCCACGGTTTCCCCCCAGGCCCGAAGCGACAGCGGAGACAACAGGCGCCCGCCAGCGGCCTGGGCCCGCGTGACAGCCGCAGCGGGGTCGGCGAGGTGCAGGTAGATCTCGGTCGAGCTGACCCGCTTGGATGGCGAAGGCAGGACCGTTGCGCCCGGGTTCAGCGCAAAGCCCGAGCGGAGATACAGCCCGATGCCCGTGCCCTCTGGCGGACCCAGCTCGACGAAGACCGGCGCCTCGATCCGCACGGGCCAGTCCAGCACTGCATCGTAGAAGGCGCGGGCGCGAGGCAGGTCGTCGACCGCCAGGATGACGGAGATGAAAGCCACGGTTGCGGTTGGTGCCATACAAACTCCTCTGCCACCAGCATCCCACAGGCGATAGGGGCCCGTCTCACCGGAGGAAATATGCCCCAGCTCTCGACCTGTCTCGCCTTCTTCGCCCTGCCCCTGGGCCTGCTCACCGCATGCGGAAGCAAGATCACCGATGACACCGGCTCGACCGCCACGGCCGACGGCGGCACCGTGACAGACGGCGGCACCGCGACGGACGGCGGCACCGCGACAGACGGCGGCACGGCCGTGGCCGAGGTCCACACCATCGACCCCGACACGCTGGCCGGCTGGCTGGGTGACGGCACCGATGTGCTGCTGATCAACACGCACGTCCCCTACGCCGGCGACATCCCCGGCACCGACCAGGACATCGCCTACACCGACGGCGCCGAGCTGATCGCGGCGATCGGCAATGACCTGGACCGCACCACGGTCGTCTACTGCATGTCCGGCCCGATGAGCGCCCAGGCCGCTGACACCCTGGTGGCCGCTGGCTACCGCGAGATCTACGACCTCAGCGGTGGGATGAACGCCTGGGTGGCCGCTGGCTATGACTTGAAGAAGTAGGGCCCATGACCGCGCACCTCACCCGCTGGCAGGGATGGCTGCTCGCGACCTTGCTCGTCGGCTGCCAGTCCGCCCAGCAGACAACACCCGACCAGGCCAAGCAGCAGCCTGCTGCTCAACCGAAGCCCGATCCGACCCTCGACTCGGTGCTTGACGCCACGCCGCCGGCCGGACCCGGCGCTGGCTCGGTGTCGCTGGTCACCCTGGGTCAGGCCGTCGCGGCCGTCTGGATCGAACCGGCAGGGGACAGCGCGAATCGTGTCGTCACCGCGTCCTGGACACCGCAGGGCTGGACCCACAAGGCGACCGTCATCGAGGGACCACAGGTCGCCTCGAGCTGGGCCGACCACCCCGACATCGCGACGGATGGGGCCGGACGCCGAGTCGTGTCCTGGCTCCAGGCTGACCCCGGCGACCCCGGCGCCACCCAGGTCGCCGTCTCGCGCGAATCGAAAGACGGCTGGGTGAACCTTGGGGTGGCGCACGCCGACCAGACCCCGGTCGAGCACGGCTTTGCCGCCCTCGGCAGCACAAGCAAAGGCGTGGTGCTCACCTTCCTGGATGGACGCCAGACCCCCCAGGGCGGCCCCATGCAGCTCCGCAGCACCATCCTCGCCGACACCCTCGGCCCCGACCTGCTGGTCGACCCGATGGTCTGCGACTGCTGTCGGGTCGACGCGGTCGGCTCCACCCTGGTGTACCGCGACCGAACCGACGATGACGTGCGGGACATCGTTGTTCGCAGTGTTCTTCGCGATGGCGCCCACACGACGACCTTTCACGACGGCTGGGTCGCGAAGGGCTGTCCGGTGAACGGGCCGGCGATCGACAGCGCAATCAACGGAAACGTAGACAGCATCTACGTCGCCTGGTACACCGAGGCACCGCAGCCCATGGTCCAGGTGGCCGTGTCTGTTGACGGCGCCGCCACCTTTGGCGAGCCGATCCGCCTGGACGGCGGGAAGCCCCAGGGACGGGTCGATATCGCGGCCCTCGATCACGGCTTCGTCTTGACCTGGGTCAGCGAAGACCAACTCCACCTCAGGCGCGGATTCGCGGACAACAAGCTTGGCGTGGACATCACCGTGGGTCCCATCACCCACAGCTTCCCCTCGATCGCCCGCTACAAGGACGGCGTCCTGCTGGCCTGGCAACAGCCCGGCGATCCGGCGATCTTGACCGCGCGCTACTTCCCGCTGAACCAGCTCGACGGCAAGGCCGACATCAGCGCCAAGACCGCGCTGGCCAAGACCGATGCCGGCCCCGTGATGGGCCCACCCTTCCCCAGCGAGTACGCCCCTCGCGACCTGCAGGAACGACCCGCACCCCTGGCCCAGTGGGCTGGTCAGCCGGTGCTGATCAACCTGTGGGCCACATGGTGTCCCCCCTGCATGCAGGAACTGCCCGAGCTGCACGCCGTCAACCAAGCGTGGTCCAAGCTCGGCCTGAAGATGATCAGCATCGCCCAACAAGATCAGGTCCCAAAGATCCGGGCCGTCGCCAACAAGCAGGACATGAGCTGGGTGTTGCTCCAAGACAGCAGCCAGGCGACCTGGGACGCGCTGGGCCTGAATATGCTACCGACGACGCTGGTCTACGGGCGCGATGGCACCCTGCTCTACTTGCACATCGGTCCGATCGAGGCCAGTGATGCCGACCTGATGACCGCGCTGCACACGGCCGTCGCGGACTGACTCGAGCGGTCTTCCATGACCCGGCGCCCTTGCCAGCGTCTCACCCTGTGCCTAGCAGAACTGGCGAGCCAGGTCGCTCGGGCCTCGGGGCCACACGCGCTCCACGCAGCTCCCCGTTCGCGCCGCGACCGCTGCCTCACCCCCTCAACGGAGTTCCCGATGCCCGCAAGCGACACCACCGGCGATCAGCCTGAGCCTGCCTCTACACACCGCTACCAAGCCGATGTTCGGCAGATCCTGGAGTTGGTCACCCACAGCCTCTACAGCGACCGCGAGATCTTTCTTCGCGAGCTGATCAGCAACGCCAGCGACGCCCTGGACCGCGCACGCTTCGAGGGCCTGAGCGACGACAATCTGCAATCAGCCAGCCCACCAGACGGTCAAGAGGTCGGCATTCGCGTGAGCATCGACAGCGACGCCCGACAGATCGTCATCGACGACGACGGTATCGGCCTGACCGCTGAAGAAGCCGAGAAAAACCTGGGCACCATCGCCCACTCGGGCACCAGCGCCTTCCGCAAGATGCTGGAAGCGCAGCGGGCCAAAGACGGCAAGGGCGACGGGGACTCGACCGACGACCAGGGCCTCATCGGCCAGTTCGGGGTCGGCTTCTATAGCGCCTTCATGGTGGCTGATCGGGTCATAGTCGACAGCCTGTCGGGCAAGGCCGGCGCCGACCCGATCCACTGGGAGAGCGAAGGCGGCGACGGCTACACCCTGACCACCGGTGACCGCGCCACCCGCGGGACTCGCGTCACCCTGCACATTCGCGACGACGCCATGGACTACGTCGATGTCGACAGCCTGCGCAGCATCGTGCAGAAGTACAGCGACTTCGTGCCCTGGCCGGTGATGATCGGCGGTGAGCGAGCCAACCAGGAACAAGCCCTGTGGCGAAAGGACCCCGCGGATGTCTCGGACGACGACTACAAGGCGCTCTACCGCCACCTGGGAACCGACTGGCAGGAACCCCTGGGCTGGGTCCACGCCCGCATCGAAGGCAACATCAACTTCGACACGATCCTGTTCATCCCGGCCAGCCGTCCCTGGACCATGGACCGCCTGGACTTCAAGCCCGCGCTCAAGCTCTACCAGAAGCGCGTCCGGGTACTCGACAGCGCCGAGCAGCTCCTCCCTCGCTACCTGCGCTGGGTCACCGGCGTCGTAGACAGCCCCGACGTCGACTTGAACATCAGCCGCGAGCTTCTTCAGCAGACCCCCTCGCTGCGCGTGATCAAGAAGCAGCTCACCAAGCGCGTGCTCGACCGACTCAAGGATCTGACCACCGACGACGCCCAGGCCTACGCCAAGTTCTGGGAACAGCTCGGCCACATCCTCAAGGAAGGGGTCCACGAGGTCACGCTAGAAGGCGGACCCAAGGACAAGGAACGCCTGGTCCCCCTGCTCCGCTTCAAGACCACCACCAGCCGAGCGCAGACCGACGTGGTCGACCGTTGGCGCAGCCTGGCCCAGGTCAAGGCCGACATGGTCGAAGGACAGGACGCGATCTGGTACCTGGCCGATGTGGACAAGGATCGGATCGCGCACAGCCCGCTATTGGAGACCTTCAAGAAGCGCGGCATCGAGGTCCTGCTCTTGGACGACCCGGTCGACGAGTGGGTGACCATGAACCTCTCGGAGTTCGATGATGTGCCCTTGAAGTCCGTGGCCCACGGCGAGCTCGACGATCTGGACGACGCCGAGAAAGAAGAAGAAGACCCGATCGCCAAGGCGGCCAAGGATCAGGCCATGCCGCTCGCCACCTTCATGGAGGGGCTGTTGGGCGATGACGTCGCCAGCGTGCGGCTCAGCAGCCGTCTGGTCGACAGCCCCAGCGTTCTGGTCAACCAAGAGGGCGCCATGAGCGCCAATATGGAGCGGATCCTCAAGTCGGCCAACCAGGACGTTCCGACCAGCAAGCGGGTGCTGGAGATCAACCCCGAGCACCCGATGGTCAAGACCCTGGCCCGCCTCAACAAGGAAGGCAAGACCGGCCTGGAGCCCTTCGCCCGACTGCTATTGGACCACGCCGCCATCGCCGAGGGACGCCTGGACGACAGGGCTTCGCCAAGCGCCTGCAGACCCTGATGGAGAAGGCCGCCAGCGCCTTGTGATGTTGCCGGTCGGCCTGGCACCCACTACGCTGCGCCTCCCCTCAGAGGTGCCGCATGTCCCGACTGACCCCAGTCTACGCAATCGCAATCCTGTCCAGCCTCAGTCTGGCCGCCTGTTTCGGCTCCAAGACTGACGACACCGGTGGCGGTACCAGCACCACCGCAGACGGTGGGGCTTCCGACGCTGGCGCCACGGATGGCGGCGGGACTGTCACCGATGGCGTGACTGTCACCGATGGCGGCGGGACTGTCACCGATGGCGGCGGGACTGTCACCGATGGCGGCGGCACCGCTACCGATGGCGGCGGGACCACCACCGATGGCGGCGGCAGCACCGATGGCGGCGGCAGCACCGATGGCGGCGGGACCACCGACGGCGGCAGCACGGCCTCGTTCACCCCGACGATGCTCCTCTTCGAAGCATCCACCGGCATCATGCGCCATGCCCAGGCCGATATCACCGCGGGAGGAACGTCGCTGGGCCACCAGATGACCATCTGGCTGGTCAACGCCGACTGGTCCGGCCTGAAGGACTCCGCCAACTACTGCACCATCACTTTTGACACCGACGGTGCCGCGCCCGACACGACCTGTGCGGACTGCTGGCCTGACCTGGCCTGGTCAGTCGACTCCACCACGCCCTACACGACCGACGGCGAATGCGCCGGCCTGGACCCGGCGGAGTGGACCGATGATGTCGGCAGCTTCATGGCCAGCATGACGCATGGCTACGGCTTCGGACCCAACAGCAGCGACTTCCACGCAACGCTGGAGAAGACCTACAAGACCTACTGGGCCGAATACGAGAACAAGTTCATCAGCGCCTACTTCCGCTCCGACCTGACTGGCGGTACGGACTGGACCGAACTGGACTATGGGCTGGTCTATGAAGTCGATTCCACGGGCAGCATCGTCACCGACAGCACGGGTGCCGAGACCGTGCTCGACGCCGGTCTAGAGCGCACAGCACCCAATGGCTACTACGCCAGCGGCTTCTACTACGGTTTCGGCCTGTAAGCGCTACCGCAGTGCTCACCACTGGTACATCACCTCGGCCGTGTACTGCGGGCGAATCAGCGTGATGTCCGCGTTCTCAAAGCCGCTGAACTGGCGAAAGACGTAGCCCCGAGCGCCCAGCCGCACGCCAACCGAGTCTTTGCGCAACAACAATTCGCCGGCGGTGAGAAAGGCCGGGCTGGCGACGGTTGTGAAGCGTTCATTGGGCGTGGTCTGATTGTCCGGTTGGACATCACTGGAGAACAGCGCCGCGAAGCCAGGGCGACCCACGATGTCCCACTGCAAGCCATCACCCTGGCGATGGGGAATGCGAAAGCCCGGTGCCACGTAGACGCCGTGACGCAAGAACACGAAGTCGCGGCCGTCCTGGCTGTCTGGGACGATGTCATCGGGCAGCGGGATCGGGCTGAAGAAGCCCCCGACATCCATCGACAGGACGCGCGTCAAGCGCGAGTCGAGGCCCCCCATCAAGCCGAAGCTGGTGTTGCCCGTCAGGGCGGCCCCAAGGTGGACCCGGTTGAGGGGGTCAAGAGGAAGGCGTCGCGCCTGGACCGGCCCAGCGAGGAGCAGGGCGGCGACAGAGCTGAGGGCAAGAAGGGCTCGGTTCATGGGCGATCTCCGCAAGGTCCCTGACCCTTTAGCCCAGCCGCGTCAAGTTCACCCTTCCAGCGGCGGCACCAGCGGCGCCAGGTAGCGTCCCAGTCGGTGCAGAGCGCTCAGATCGTGGACCTGACCGGGCAGCCGCGGGACCAACCAGAAGCGGTGCCCACCCCCCATCGCCCGGCGCACCTGGACCAGTCGGCGGGTCTCCAGCGCGGACAGCTCGCGCAGACGACGGTCCGCGGCACCCAGTCTGGCCAACAGGGTCTGGGTCGTGTGCGAGGAGAGGTCGCCGTCCAGGTCACGGCAAAGTCCGCCCAGGACCGACTCGGCGTCCGGCACGATCTCACCGACAGGGTGGGTTTGATTGGCAACCACGCCGGCGCAGGGCATGCCTCGTCCCCGCAGCTCGCCCAAGAAGAAGCGCGCCGTGTCGATCGAGGCCGAGGTTGGGGCACAGACCACCAGAAACGCGGTCTTGCTGTCCCGGAACATCGCGATGACGGCAATGGAGCGGGCCCGAAAGCCATCGTAGAGGCTTCGAAATGCTTGGAAGAACTCCGACAGCTCGTCAAGGAAGCTGCGCCCGAAGATCGATCCCAGCAGCTTGAAGAGCAGCCCACTGGTTCCCAGCAGGAAGCGTCCAAAGATGCGTTCCTTGTCGTAGGGCGCCAGAAACCACTTCATGATCTGCTGGTCGGTGAGGCGGGCCAGGCGACCAGGCGCGTCCAGGAAGTCCATGGCGTTCTTCACCGGAGGCGTGTCGAGCACGACCAGGTCGTAGTCCCCGCAGGTGACCACATCGTAGAGCTTCTCGGTGGCCATATAGTCCTGGCTTCCGGCGATACTGTCGGCGATCGCCAAGAAGATCCGGTTGTTGAGGATGCGATCCGCGGTCGCCTGGTCCGGGCTGACCCGGTGGATGAGGTCCCGAATGGTGTGGGCAGGGTCGAGCATCATCGCCCAGAGCTGGCCGCCCTCGGCCACCGCGAACTCATCGGGCAGGTCCACCCTGACAGCCTGGTTGCCGAAGCGCGACAAGCCCAGACTGTTGGCCAGGCGACGGGCTGGGTCGATCGTCAGGACCAACACACGCCGACCTTGCATCGCGGCCTGGAGCCCGAGCGCCGCCGCCACCGAGGTCTTGCCGACTCCTCCTGATCCCACGCAGATGAGCAGCTTGTGATCGTGCAAGAGCTTGGCGCCAACGGTCATGGCGAGCCCCCATCCTGTTCTTGCTGCTGTTCTTGCTGCTGTTCCCCGGTCTGCTGGGTGAGCGCCCGCGCCAGCGCTCGAGCGAGCTGCCGTACCACGACCTCGGGTCCCCCGTGAAAGCCACCCAGCGCACCCATCCGAGCAAGCTCAACCAAGGGCAAGCCGAGGGAGGACAAGCGCTGGAGGGACTCGGCCGTGGCCAACTCCAGGTCGCGCTCCCAGCGACCGGCCGCGACCAGCTCAGCAGCAGGCGAGTCTGCCACCACCCGCGCCGCCAGACGGTCCAACAGGGTTCGCTCGTCGAAAGACAGGCTGGGCGAGGACGCACAGTTGAGCAACAAGACCGGGGATCCCAGCACAGGGGCCACCTGGGCGAGGTGCTCGACCAGCTCGATCGTCTCGTTGACGACCATGTCCTCGGGGAGCGCGACCACCGCCAGGCGCGTATCGGAGCGCCCCAACAGGGCGATGATCTCGCCCGCTCGTTGATGGATGGGGCCATCGTCCAGCAGGTCATCGGCCAACCACGGCACCTGCAAGAGAGCGACCGCGTGACCACTGGCCGGCAGGTCCACGATGACCTGGTCGTACTGCTCGCACAGGGTGGCGATCCGCGACAGGATCACGATCTCGCGTACACCAGGTGTGGCATCCAGGAACATCCCAACCAAGCGGTTACGCAGGATCATCCTAACTAATCGCTGCACTGGGATGGCCCGCTGGAGCCACTCCGACAAGGCGAGCTGCCAGGTGATATTGCAAACGTCGAGTCCTGGCGCGACGGGACGAGCTTCATATTCGGGCGTGCGCCCCAGCAGGTCCGGCATCGACGACTGGAAGACATCCACTTCTACAACGATGCCACGCCGACCAGACTCGCTGCACAAGCGCCCCAGCGCGGCCGCAACACTGCTCTTGCCTGTGCCACCCTTGCCGGTGACCAGGATCAAGCGGGCATCGACGAGTTGTTCAAGGGACACAGGGCTTCCGGTCCCAGGCCGCCCGCGCTCAGATGTCCAGGTTGCGAACGTTGAGCGCGTTGGTCTGGATGAAGTTGCGCCGTGGCTCCACAGCGTCGCCCATCAACACGCTGAAGATGTGGTCAGCCTGGGCGGCGTCGTCGACCTTGACCTGGAGCAAGCTGCGGCGGGCGGGGTCCATGGTGGTCTCCCAGAGCTGATCGGGATTCATCTCGCCAAGGCCCTTGTAGCGCTGAATATCGTAGCCACGGCGGGCCTGCTCCATGACCGACTGCAGCAGGCTGCGCCAGCTACGAAGTTCGTGGTCGCCCAGCCGTACCGGCAGCGGCAATAGACGGTGCAGTTCTTCCGCTTGGA
>JAADHA010000195.1 GCA_013152105.1 Oligoflexia bacterium
TGGGAAGCCACGCTGGACCGGGTGGTGCCCGCGATCGTGTCCATCAAGGTCACGGCGACTCGTGCCTTTGACACCGAGTCAGCCGGCTCCAGTGTCGCGACGGGCTTCATCGTAGATGCCAAGCAGGGCCTGATCCTGACCAATCGCCACGTGGTCCAGCCCGGACCGGTCGTGGCCAAGGCGGTCTTCCTCGACCACGAAGAGGTCGACATTCAGGCGGTCTACCGGGACCCGGTCCATGACTTCGGGATCTACCGTTTCAACCCTGCCGATGTGCATTTCATGGATGTCGAGCAGCTCGAACTGGCACCAGAGAGCGCACGAGTTGGGGTGGACATTCGTATCGTCGGCAACGACGCGGGCGAGAAGATCAGCATCCTGACTGGAACCCTGGCGCGCTTGGACCGCGACGCGCCAAACTACGGGCGCTTCCGCTTCAACGACTTCAACACCTTCTACTACCAGGCAGCCAGCGGCACATCTGGTGGCTCCTCGGGCTCGCCGGTGATCAATCAGCAGGGCCAGGTCATCGCCCTGAACGCGGGCAGTCGGCGGCAGTCGGCCAGCAGCTACTTCCTGCCTCTGGACCGCGTGGTGCGTGCCCTGGACCTGATCCGGCGCGGCCAGCCGGTGACCCGTGGGACCTGGCAGAGCACCTTGCAGCACCAGGCATTCGACGAACTTCGACGCCTGGGTCTGTCACCCCAGACCGAGGCCCGGGTCCGCAAGGAGCGTCCGAATGGTACGGGCATGCTGGTCGTGACGGGCGTCGTCCCGGGCGGGCCGGCCATCGGGCTGCTCGAGCTGGGCGACATCCTGGTTGACGTCGATGGCCAGCTCATTACGACCTTTTCGCCGCTCGAGCACATCCTGGACCAGCGGGTGGATGACGAGCTGTCCGTGGTGGTCGATCGCGGTGGGGAAGCGGTCGAGTTGACGGTGCCGGTGCAGGACCTCTTCGAGATCACGCCGGACTCCTACCTCGATGTCGGAGACGCCGTGCTCAATGAGCTGTCCTACCAGCAGGCCCGGCACGCCCTGGTGGCGGTGGGCGGCGCCTACGTCGCGGCCAGTGGCTACATGCTGGCGGGTGCGGGCATTGGTGCGGACGCGGTCATCACCGCGATCGGCGACCAGGCCGTCTATGATCTGGATGAAGCCCAGCAGGCATTTGAAGCCCTGCCGGATGGCGCAAAGGTGCCGGTGCGCTGGTTCGACCTCTCGGATCCGCAGACCCAGCGTGTGGGTGTGATCGTCATGGATCGGCGCTGGTTTCCCATGGAGCGCTGTACCTGGCATGCCTCTGACGGAACCTGGCCCTGCCAGGTCGCGACGCCTCCTCCGCCCGCCCCCGCGCCCCAGGTGGTGGAGACGACCTTTCCGGCCGAGGACTCCCGTATCGAGACGGCCCTGTCCCACAGCCTGGTTCTGGTGGACTTCGAGATCCCCTTCCGCGTCCAGGGGGTCTATGACACCCGCTTCATCGGGACCGGCCTCGTCGTCGATGCCAAGCAGGGGCTGGTCGTCGTAGACCGTGACACGGTGCCCGTGGCCCTGGGCGATGTACGGCTGGTCTTCGCCGGTTCGGTCGAGATCCCCGGAACCGTCGAGACGCTACATCCGCTCCACAACGTGGCGGTGATCCGCTACGACCCCGCCTTGCTGGGCCAGACGCCGGTGCGCAGCGCCGTCCTGCGGGACCAGCCCTTGTCACCGGGTGACCGTGTGTGGCACGTGGGCCTGGACCGGCATTCGCGGGTGGTCAGCGAGAAGACGCGGATCGAAAGTGTGGACCCCCTGCACCTGCCCTTGCCACAGACCCCCTTCTTCCGCGACAGCAATGTCGAGGTTGCGTCTGTCCAGAAGACAGCGTCGTCGTCAGGCGGGGGCGTGCTAGCGGACCGACGGGGCCGCGTCGTCGCGCTGTGGGCCAGCTTCGTGGACTTGTCCGGTGACAAGCCGCGGGCCTTCTTCCGAGGCCTGCCCACGGCCATTCTCAACCAGGTCGTGGTGCCCCTGCGCGAAGACAAGGCGCCCCGCTTCCGAGCGCTCGGCGTGGAACTGGCCGAGACCAGCCTGGTGGATGCTCGCAACCGCGGCCTGCCGGATGGCGCGGCGCTGGCACTGGAACAGGCCAGCGGTGTGACCCGTCGGGCCTTCCTGGTGGCGCGGGTGTGGGAAGACGCACCGGCGCACGGACTGCTCCGCGAGGGCGACATCCTCTTGCAGGTCGATGGGCGCCCGGCGGTGGACCTGCTGGAGATCGAGCAGTCCGCCCAGTCCGATCAGGTCACGGTTCAGGTCGCCCGGGATGGCACGGTCCAGGACATCGTGGTGCCCACGATCGAGCGCTTCGGAGCTGACCTCGATCGCGTGCTCTCCTGGTCTGGAACCCTGCTCCACGCCGTGCAGGACGCGGTCCCGGAACAGCGCGGCCTCAGCCCCGAGGGCGTCTATGTGGCCTGGTACTGGTACGGCTCTCCGGCGGCTCGCTACGGGCTGCGCCCGACTCGTCGAATCCAAGAGGTAAACGGCCAGCCCACGCCGGACCTGGACGCCTTCCTGGCCGCCGTGCAAGGCGTGCCCGATGGGGGCGCGGTCAGGCTCAAGACCGAGGATCTGGATGGCCGCGAAGAGGTCACCACCCTTGAAGTCGACCTGACCTACTGGCCGACCTGGGAGCTGGTGCGCGGGCCTGATGGCTGGCAGCGACACGAGCTGAGCAGCACGGCCAGCCCGGCCAGCCCGGCGCCGCGCTAGTCCTGCCGCCCCTGACCGGTGGGCGCTACTGGAAGGCCTGGATCCCGGTGATCCACCGCCCCAGGATCAGGTTGTGGATGTCGTGGGTGCCTTCGTAGGTGTAGACGCTCTCCAGGTTCGCGGCGTGGCGCATCACCGGGTACTCGTCCAGCACGCCGTTGGCCCCGTGAATGTCACGGGCCACCCGGGCGATCTGCAGGGCGATGTCCACGTTGTTCATCTTGCAGAGGCTGATCTGCTCGGGGAACAAGCTCCCGTCGTCCTTCATTCGACCCAGGTGCAGGGCGAGGAGTTGGCCCTTGGTGATCTCGCGCAGCATCCAGGCCAGCTTGTTCTGGACCAACTGGAAGCCGGCGATGGGCTTGCCGAACTGGATCCGCGAGAGGGCGTAGTTGCGGGCGCTGTCGTAGCAGGCCATGGCCGCGCCCAGGGCGCCCCAGGCGATGCCGTAGCGAGCGTTGTCCAGGCAGCCGAAGGGACCACGCAGGCCGCTGACATTGGGGAGCAGGCGGTTCTTGGGGATCCGCACATCGTCGAAGACGAGCTCGCTGGTGACGCTGGCCCTCAGGCTGTGCTTGCCATGCATCTGGGGGGCTGTGAAGCCGGCGTCGCCCTTCTCGACGATGAAGCCGTGGATTCGGCCATCGGCCAGGGTTCCACCCGGCGGGACCAGCTTGGCCCACACGATGGCCAGGTCGGCGATGCTGCCGTTGGTGATCCACATCTTCGCGCCGTTG
Organism: Oligoflexia bacterium; assembly: GCA_013152105.1. GTDB lineage: Bacteria > Myxococcota_A > UBA796 > UBA796 > UBA2385 > UBA2385. The sequence continues at coordinate 3,498 of JAADHA010000195.1, forward strand.
AGCACGTAGCTGTCCCCGTCGTCCACGGCCTTTGTGACCAGGCCGCCGGGGTTGCTGCCAAAGTCCGGTTCAGTCAGACCGAAGCAGCCGATGAGCTTCCCGGTGGCCATGTCTGGCAGGTACTTCTGCCGCTGTTCATCGGTGCCGTACTTCCAGATCGGGAACATGCAGAGCGAACCCTGGACCGACACGAAGCTGCGCATGCCGCTGTCGCCCCGTTCCAGTTCCTGGCAGGCCAGCCCGTAGGCCACGTTGCTCATGCCCGCACAACCGTAGCCATCCAGGTTCATGCCCAGCAGGCCAAGATCACCGAGCTGCGCGACCAGGTGCATCGGAAAAGTGGCGTTGCGACAGTGTTCCTCGATGATTGGGATCACATTGTCTTCGGTCCAGTTGCGGACGAGATCGCGGACCATGCGTTCTTCATCCGTGAAGTGTGAGTCGACGTTGTAGAAGTCGAGACCTTCGAAGGCCATGGGTGCCTCGGGACCGCCGCGGGCGGGGTGGGGGAAGACATCGAGGTAGCCCACGGCCATGGTCCGGGCAATGCTGGTGTGACCGCCCGGCGCTGCTGCTCAGCGGGCTGTCGCGACCGGCCTGGCCGGATTATGGCGGCGCGTACTCACCACCCACCCTGGGCAGCCTGCGCGGGTCTCTCCGCGCTCGCCGACCCTCCAGGAGCACCCTCGATGAACGTCATGCAGCAGCTCGCCGAGATTCGGAGCCACACAGGCCCGCCGCACACGCAGGGACTGCCCGACGATGTGATCGCCCGCTTTGCGCAGCAGGATCCCGGCCTGTGTCTGGCGGTCCAGGCGGCACTGGAGCGGCATCGGGCCTTGCGGCAGACGGATGCCGAGTTGCTAAAGCTGGCTGAGACCGACTTGATCGCGCGTCTCCAGGGGGGCCTGGTCAACTTCTACCAGCCCGAGACCATCAACCCCTATGTGGCCCTGGCCGCCAAGGGACCCTGGGTGGTGAGCAGCTACGGTGCGGTGGTCCACGACAACGGCGGCTACGGCATGTTGGGCCTGGGCCACAACCCCGACGCGGTGATGGCGGCGCTCGGTCGGGATCAGGTCATGGCCAATGTGATGACGCCCAGCTTCAGCCAAGCGGCCTTCGACCAGCGTATGCGTCGCGAGCTGGGCCACACCCGTCGTGATGGGTGCCCCTTTTTTCGCTTCATCTGCCTCAACTCCGGCAGCGAATCTGTGACGGTCGCGGCCCGGCTGGCCGACATCAACGCACGGCGGATCACCGCTGCGGGAGCGCGCCACGAAGGCCGGACCGTCAAGGCGCTGGCCATCCAAGGGGGCTTCCACGGCCGGACCGGCCGCCCGGCCCGCATCTCGGACTCCTGCCGAAAGGTCTACGAACAGCACCTGGCCACCTTCCGTGACCACAGCGATCTCGTCACCGTTGAGCAGAACAACTGCCAGCAGCTCCGAGACATCTTCTCCCGTGCCGAAGCCCAGGGCGTCTTCTTCGAGGCCATCTATATGGAGCCCGTGCAGGGGGAAGGGGCCCCGGGGCGGGCGATGTCCCGAGAGTTCTACGATCTCGCGGCCGAGCTGATCCACGACCAGGGCGGGATCCTGGTCGTGGATAGTATCCAGGCCGGTCTGCGGACCCACGGCGTGCTGTCGATCGTCGACTATCCGGGCTTTCAGGACGCCGTGGCGCCAGACGTGGAGACGTGGTCAAAGGCGCTCAACGCGGGGCAGTTCCCGTTCTCGGTGCTGGGGCTCAGCAAGCGCGCCGCGGACCTCTACGTCCGGGGTGTCTACGGCAACACGATGACGACCAATCCACGCGCCCTCGACGTGGCGGTCACCGTGCTCGACGGCCTCGATGATGAACTGCGCGCCAACATCGTGCGGCAGGGAGCCCACTTCTTGCAGCAACTGCGCGAACTGCAGCGGGCCTACCCCGATGTCATCACACGCGTCGAGGGCACGGGCCTGTTGTTCTGTGCTGAGCTCGCCCAGACCATCCCGGTGGTTGGCTTCGACTCTCCCGAGGAGCGCTGCCGTCGAGCGGGTCTGGGGATCATCCACGGTGGGGTCAACGCCATCCGCTTTACGCCGCACTTTGGGATCACGGACGACGAGGTGCTGCTGGTGGTGGATGTGCTGCGCCAGGTCGTGGCCAGTCTCAGCGCGGACCTGGCTGCCTGAGCCCGATCCGGGCCTCAGTACGCGTACTGCAAAGTCATCAGGTCCCAGGCCGCTTCGACCGGGGCCTGGTCGTCGGTCAACAGGCGGGCGTCCTCCCAGCCTGGCACCGGTCCCTTGGTGCGGGCCCGGAAGCCTCTGCGGATCGTGTTGTAGGCAGCCGTGTGAAAGCCGTGTTCCAGGCGGTTGGCGGCCAGGTAGCGGTCCGTCTTGTGCTTCGTCGCGTAGATCACGTCGTTGGACTGCGTGGCGTCAACCCAGATGACGGTGTCGAAGACTTCGCGCAGGGTGCGGTAGATCATCGCCGTCAGGCTGCGGGAGACGCCTCGGACGCTGGCCACGTTGACCGCCAGCACGCCCCCGTCTGACAGGTGCTGGTAGGCCTGTCGGAAGAACTCGACCGTGACCAGGTGGAAGGGGATGTATGGCTGACGATAGGCGTCCATCAAGATCACGTCGAAGCGCTGGTTTGTGTTCTGAAGGAAGACCCGGCCGTCCATGATCACCGGCTTGATTCGCGGGTCGTCGTCGTCGAGGTAGCGCTTGCTGATCTCCACCACGTCCTTGTCGATCTCGACGCCGACGATGTTGGAGCGCGGAAAGGCTTCCAGGATCTGTCGGGCGCTGGTGCCGCCAGCCAGGCCCACGATCAGCACATCGGGGTCGGAGCGCATCTTGTCCAGCCACAGCGGTGCGGCCGCCATATAGGTCCACTCGCCGCGGATCTCCTTGGTGGGATCCGGGCACTTCACGGAGTGAATCCCGATCCCTTCATTCAGGTAGAGATGGTAGGCGTTCGGGCAGGCGCCGTAGGGTTCTTGGACCACCTGGATGAAGTGGTAGATGCTCTCGCCTTCATAAACCAGGCCGTCCATTGGTCGCACGGTGCCGGTCGGCAGCAACATCAGGGCAGCGCCGCCGGCCGCGACGCTGACGGTCCCGGCTTTGGACAGGAGCCCGACCACGCTGACCAGCAGCAGCGAGAGACCGGCGAAGAAGAAGGTCTTGCGCACGCCCAGCAAGGGAACCAGGACCAGCGCCGGAAGGAAGGAACCGATGATGCTGCCGACGGTGGAGAGGGCGTAGAGCCGTCCCGCCGTGCTGCCTGCGTCCTCGACACGCGCCACCGCCAGGCGAATGGCCCAGGGACTCACGGTGCCCATCAAGGTGACGGGAACAGCCAGCAGGGCGAGGGTCCCCAGCAGCCCACCGACCACGGTTGTCATGGCGACGGTGAAGTTCGAGAGCTCGGCACCCTGGACCAGGGGGCGCAAGGCGGCGCTGGCGCCGCGGAGGATGGGTTGGCTGGCCAGCGGCACCAGCAGGATGAACAAGCCTGCGGTGGCGGTCGTGGCGCACAGGCGCCGCAGGCTGGGGTGCCGATCTCCGACCCGGCCACCCAGCCAGTAGCCGATGCTGAGGAAGGTCATCATCGAACCGATCAGCACCGTCGTGACCAACAGGGAGGTCCCGAAGTAGGGCGCCAGCAGGCGCAGCCCGGTCATCTCGACGGCCATCATCGACATGCCGCTGGTAAACACCAGCATAGAGAGCAGCCGGGACGGACGGGTCGGTAGATCCTTGGGCATTGGGGTCTTGCTCAGCGTCCGCCGAGCTGATCCAGGGCTTCACGTGCGGCGCGGCGGACGTTGACGCTTGCATCGCGGACGCGATCGCGTAGCAGCTCGATCGCCTGCTTGGCGCGCAGGTCTTCCAGGGCGCGGCAGGCCTCGGCTCGGACATCGGCTTCGGGGTCGTTCAGGGCGAGCACGATGGCGCGACTGTCGCCGGAGAAGCCCATGAGTTGCACCGCGTAGAAGCGCAGCAGGGTGTCCTTGGCGTGTTGCTGGTAGCACTCCACGAGATCGGGGATGGCTTCACCGCGGTCGAAGAGGATCGCGTCGAAGGCGGCGTCGGCGCGGCTGAGGTCGGGGTCCTTCAGCGCGTGAAAGAGGTCCTTGTAGCGAGGGCGCATCGTGGTGTTGCTGGAGTTGTGGGGGGGATGACGGTCCGCGCCAGGTTGAGCGAGAGGAGAGGAGCCAGTGGGAGTGCGCGTCAGCGAGGCGACACAGCAAGCCGCGTGAGCGGCAAGCAGCGAGAACAGCAGCGCGCGGACCCGTCGTCCACGGCGGGTTTAAACAACCTGCAGGCCGGCGGCAAGCTGTGATCCGTGGCGCCGGTGAAAACTCCAGGGCGTCCGGGATGTGCGGCTCGGGCGACAGGCGGCCGGGATCGGTTANNNGGCCGCTATGCTGCTGCTTCTCACCAACGACGATGGCTTCGGTACGCCCGGCCTGCTCGCGCTGGAGCGACGCCTCTCGACCTTGGGCCGTGTGATGGTGGTCGCCCCCCGGGGCGAACGCAGCGCCCAGAGCCACGCCCTGACCATGCACATGCCGCTGCGGGTGGAACAACGGGGTCCCGACCGCTACGAGTGCTCGGGCCAGCCCGCGGACTGCGTCTACCTGGGCGTGAACCACCTGTGCGATCAGCGCCCCGCCGTGGTCGTGTCGGGGATCAATCGCGGCAGCAACCTGGGCGACGATGTCCACTACTCGGGGACCGTTGGCGCTGCCGAGGAAGCGGCCCTGATGGGCTTGCCGGCGCTGGCGGTCAGTCTGCACCCCGACCCCGAGTGCGCCCCGGAACACCATTGGGACGCGGCCGCCCAGGTGGCTGAGTCCGTGGTCCGGCAGATGCTGGCCGATCCGCTCCCTGCGCGGGTGTTTCTCAACCTCAACGTCCCTGATCGCCCCATCGAGTCGATCCCCGGGGTCCGGGCGGCGCGGTTGGGGCGGCGCGATTATCAACCCAATGTGGCCGAGAACCGCGACCCTCGTGGACATCCCTACTACTGGGTCGGGGGCGCTCCCCTTGGCTTTGACCAGGCAGAGGGCACCGATGGCCTGTGGTTTTCCAAGGGCTTTGCCACCCTCACTCCCCTCCACCCAGACCAGACCCACGCGGCGTCCCTGGCCCGTCTGGGCGATTGGCCGGTGTGTCAGGGAGCGCCTGCGTGAATCCATTTTCCCTGGTCCGCCGCATCTATGACTGGGTGCTCTCCTGGGCGGACAGCCCCTACGGGGCCATCGCGCTCTTCGTGTTGGCCTTCGCCGAGTCCAGCTTCTTTCCGGTACCCCCGGACGTGCTGTTGATGGCCTTGGCCCTGGGCTCACGAAAGCGCAGCTTCCACTTCGCGGCCATCTGTTCGGTGGCCAGCGTGCTGGGGGGCTTGTTGGGCTACGCCATCGGAGCGTTCGCCTTCGACGCGATCGGCCAGCCGATCATCGACTTCTACGGGGTCGGTGACAAGTACGTCGAGGTCGGGCAGCTCTACAATGCGCACGGCTTCTGGATCGTGTTTCTCGCAGGTTTCACGCCCATTCCCTACAAGGTCATCACCATCGCCGGTGGCGTCTTCAAGATCGCGCTGCTGCCCTTCTTGTTGGCGTCGACGGTGGGTCGCTCCTCGCGCTTCTTCCTGGTGGCCGGGCTGATCTATGCCTTTGGCGAGCCCGTGAAGTCGTTCATCGACAAGTGGTTCAATCTGCTGACGGTCGTCTTCAGCCTGCTATTGGTTGGCGGCTTTTTGGTTGTGAAGTACGTGCTGCACTGAACCGCACCGGGTGCCGGCGTGTGCCGCCGCGCGCGGCGCCTCTGCGCGATAGGCCATCGTCCACCCTCACGTGGGAGCCCTCATGCACGAACTCGAAGAACGCCTCCGAACGACGATCCGCGATGTCCCAGACTTTCCCAAGCCGGGGATCCTGTTCAAGGACATCACGCCCGTGCTGGCTGACCCCAAGCTGTTCCGCGCGACCATTGACTGGTTCGCCGAACTGTATGCGGGCGAACATATCGACGCGGTGGTCGGGATGGAGTCCCGGGGCTTCCTGTTCGGTGCGCCCCTGGCGCTGGAGCTGTCCGCGGCCTTCGTGCCGGCGCGCAAGCCCGGAAAGCTGCCCTACGACCGGATCAGCGAGCAGTACAGCCTGGAGTACGGAACGGCGACCTTGGAGATGCACGTCGACGCCGTCAAGCCCGGTGACCGGGTGCTGATCGTCGACGATCTCCTGGCGACGGGCGGCACCGCCAAGGCGACCTGCAAGCTGGTGAAGCAGCTCGGCGCCGACATCGTTGGCATGTGTTTCGTCGTGGAATTGGGCTTCCTGTCTGGGCGTGCGCTGCTCGACGACGTGCCCGTGCACGCCATCATCACCTATTGAGTAGCGCAGCTTCTGGTCAGCCGCGGTCGCTCTGCGCGGAGACCCCCAGCTTGGCGCAGAGTTGGCTCCAGGCGCGTGCGCTTGCGGCGTGAAGTTGGCTGAGGCTTCCGTCATTGTCGATGGTGATCGCCAGCAGTTCTCCCGCCAAGGCCGCGGCATGCACGCGCTGCTGCTTGTCGTCCAGGTTCATCTGCGCGGCGATCCACCTGCCGGCCCGTTGTGCGTCCCAGCCCTGCCGCGCCATCAGCCGACGGATCTGGGTGGCTGGGCTGCAGCGCACCAGGATGATGGCGTCGTGTTGCCGGAAGCTGCCGAACTCGACCATCAGGGCCGCTTCGACCACGGCGACGGTCTGTCCCTGCTGGTCCAGCTCATGGATCTGCTCTTGGATCCGGGCGGCGATGCGGGGATGGGTGATCGACTCGAGGGTGTGGCGGGCGCTTGGGTCCGACATGACAAGTCGCCCCAGTGCGGGTCTGTCCAGGGTGCCGTCGTCTTGGAGGATCCCGGGACCAAAGGCCGCGACCAGCTCGGTCAGAGCGGGCTGACCGGGGGTGACGATGGCGCGACTGGCCAGGTCGGCGTCGATCACCACAACCCCGCGCTGTCGCAGGATCGCCGCCACAGAAGACTTTCCGCAGGCGATACCGCCGGTAAGGCCCACGGTCTTCATGCCGCGCGCCGTGCCGTGCGGGACCACAGCAGCGGGGCCTTCACTCGTCCATCTTCTCGATGTAGCGGAAGATGGTCCGAGGGTCGACGCCCAGGTCGCGAGCGGTCTGGGCCTTGTTCCAATTGTTCAGCTCCAGGGCTTCGCGGATGTGGCGCTTCTTGAACGCCTCGGTCGCCAGGTCCAGGTTCTCGATGTTGCGTTTGGTGGAGGTGTCGATGCCGAGATCATCGGCGTTGAGCAGGGCCCGATCGCTCATGATCACGGCCTTCTTGACGCGGTTTTCGAGCTGCCTCACGTTGCCGGGCCAGTAGTAATTCATCATGACGCGCACGGCGTCGTTGGTGAAGCCCCCCACCTTGCTGTCGTACTGATCGGCGTACTTGTTGAGGAAGAAGCGAGCAAGCTGGTGGATGTCCTCGCCTCGATCACGCAGCGGTGGCAGGCTGATGCTGACCTCGTTGAGACGGTAGAACAGATCTTCGCGGAAGCGGCCCTCAGCGATCTCTTGTTCCAGATCCTTGTTGGTGGCCGAGACGATCCGAATGTCGACCGGCCTTGGGCGAAGCTCTCCTACCCGCTCGATCGTGCGTTCCTGGAGGACTCGCAACAGCTTGACCTGCAGGTTCATCGGCATCTCGCCGATCTCGTCAAGGAGCAAGGTGCCGCCATTGGCTGCTTCAAACTTGCCGATCTTGTCGCTCACCGCCCCCGTGAAGGCACCCCGTTTGTGTCCGAAGAGTTCGCTCTCCAGCAGGTTCTCGGGGATGGCCCCGCAGTTGATCGACACGAAGGGCTGGCGTGCGCGATCACTGAGTCGATGTAGCTCGCGGGCCACCAGTTCTTTGCCCGTTCCCGTCTCGCCCAGCACCAGCACGGAGAGGTCGGTGGGGGAGATCTTTCGCATCACCTTGAAGATGCGCTTCATGGGTGCGCTGCTGCCGATGATGTCCCCCTGCGAGCTGCGCCGGAGCTGGGCCCGAAGGTTGCGGTTGCTGACCTTGAGCCCGTTGAGCAGCAGCGCTGTGTGGACGATCATGGAGGCCTGCGTGGCCCACACCTGGAGCATCGCCAGGTCGCTCTCCGTGAACAGGCCCGTGACCGCGTCGTTGCCCAGATAGAGCACGCCCAGCAGGTCGTTGCGGTACAGCAGAGGCACGCACATCACGCTGGACAGCTTGAGGTCGACCACGCTGCGGCTGCGGCCAAAGGTGCGGTCGCTCATCGCGTCGCTGACGATCAGAGGTTGGCGGTGAAGCACCACTTGTTCGACGATGGTGTCGCTGACCCGGGACAGGTCCAGGGTCTCGTCGCCAACATTGTGCGCTGCGGCCAGGTTGCGTTGGCCGTCCTGGAAGACGATGACGAAGCCCTTTTCGGCGCGGGTGAGCTGGACCACCGACCCGAGCAGTTGTTTGAAGAGTCGCTCGGGCGAATTCTCGCGCATCAGCGAGGCGGAGAACTCGACGAGCTTCTGGACCTGGTCGGACTCCAGTTGTTCAGCGTGGGACGGGGTCTTTTCTGGAGGCTCACCGTCGTTCAGGGTCAGCTCGAAGCGGCCGATGAGCAGCCGATCACCCGGTGAGAGCTGTGCCCGTTGCGCGATCCGGCCGTTGACGTAGACGTCGTTTCCCCGGCCGACGACGGACAGGCTGTGGCGGTTGCCCTGGCGCAAGATATTGGCGTGAGTCGCGCCCACGGTGGGGTCCTGCAGCACGACATCGTTTCCTTCCTTTCGCCCGATGCTGACCAGGGGTTTGCGCAGGGGGATGTCGGTCGAGGTCTTGCGGACCGGGTCGACGCAACGCAGGTAGGCCATTGGCGACTCCATCGGGGCGCGAGTGACCCGGAGCAGGCTAGCTCGGGGCGGCGCAAGTATAGCCGCCAGCCCGGCCCTGCGCCTTGTGTGGAGGGCGATGGCAGGTTCTGAGGCCGGAACCGGCCACTGGTCAAAAGCGCCCCGAGAGGTGCAGGACAAGCACCTGGCCGTCGGATCGCCGGTTCTGGATGTCCTGGGTGCCCACGGGGTGGGGCGTGTCTGAGGTGTCTCGTTTGGACCGTCGGCGGCTGACCCAGGCGTCCGCGAAGCCGAGGCTGACGCTGGTGTAGCAGCCAGCCGTCAGGGCGATCTGGGCGGCCCGGCGGGAACGCAGGGTCTCCACAGTCCACAAGCGGTTGCCGTTGGCATCAAAGCCCGGGACATCCTGCGAACCGTAGCGTCGGTTCAGCGCCAGCCAGGCGAAGAGTCCCGCACTCAGGCCGCAGCTTGCGCCTTGACTGATCGCGATCAGCGTGCCGGCCACGGGGCGTCCCTGGCGAAGCTGGGAGATCCCCAGGGGGAGCCAGGGTGAGACAGGCTTTGGAGGAGGCAGCGGTGTCGGTCGCCAGGACCCGCTGGCCTTGACCAGCTCGAAGAAGGCGCAGATGTCTGGAGGGTGCTCAAAGGGGTCGAGGGTCGTCTCCGGTGCGTTGGCCAGGACCTGCTCAAACGCGTCTCGAGCGGCGGCTTCGTTGCCTTGCACCAGGAAGATCTCACCCATCAGGATCCTGGCCTGCTGCACCATGGCCGGATCCCAGGCGTCATCTCGGACGAGCGCCGTCAGCAGCGATATTGCGAGGTCGCGACGGCCGGCGTGGTAGCTGCGGGACGCATTCTCGAGGCGGGCTTTTGCGGCGAGGGTGCTCATCGCGCCTGTGGGCAATGTTGGAGGTGCTGTGCTTGGAGGCGCTGTGGTTGGAGGCGCTGCGGTCGGTGGCGCGTCGGCGGGTTCGGCCAGCGCGGGCGGTGCGGCCCCGCACAACAGACACAGGACCACCGTCAGGATGGTCAGGCGAGAGCGGTCCGGGGCCAGTGACACCGCGGTGGCGCGCGCGCCCCGCTCAAGCGAGCGGCTGGTGCCGCGGGGCGAGGCTCCGTCAGCGCAACACAGCGGTTGGGGTCTTCGAGGCGGCGGCACCTGGCGCATGCGCGGAGGGTAGCGGGACCAAGGCCGCCCAGCAAGCGGACCGCGGCGGGCGTCTCCAGCGAGTCCGGTCCCGGCGGGCTGTGTCGTGATCGCGCCAGGACTCTCCTGCGAGGCTGTGTCCGATGGGTTCTTGCGGCTTGGCGCGTCAAAGGCGCACTTTTTTCGACATAGGAAAGCCTGATTGGAACCGCAAGAGGCTTGTGATTGCACTATCTTGGCTCACAAACGGTGTGGGGATTGCGTGTAGCATTCGGGCCGCTTGCAGATCTTGTGTTGTGCGGCAGATGGAGCGTGTTATCGCACGTACGCCCGTGTGACTGTCCGGGTGCCGCCGTGCCGCGTACAGTCGCGCAGCAACGTGCCGTGCAGAGACTTTCGGGCCGTGCGGTCATGCACGGTCACCATTCAACCTGTCGGTCGACCTACCGGTCGGCCCGTACCCGATGCTGGAGCCCTCATGAAGAAACTGGAAGATCGCCATTGGTGGCCTGAGCTGGTCGAGCTCAAGGACGTGATGTCCTTGCGTGAACTGTCCGACCGCTTCGGTGCCGCGCCTGCTGCCATCAGCAACGCCCTCAAGCGCAACGGGATGCCTCGCAACCCGGCACCTCCTGGACCTCGCAGCAAGCGTGATCCGTCGCTGAAGCTGGCCGCTGAGGCGGCAGTTCAGGCCCTGGAAAGCGGCGGAATGGTTGCCGCTACTCCCAAGAAGCGTGGCAGGAAGACCACCACACGCAGGCCGCCTGTGACTCGGACAATTCGGGTCGTCAAGGCGCCGACTGCGCGGGCCCCCGCCGCGAAGAAGACGGCTGGCAGGGCAGGCCGGGGTGGCCCATCTCGCATCGCTCCCTACGCCCACCTGTTGGGTAAGGTGATCGACCGCGAGATCGCCGAAAAGGCACACGTGTCGGTCAGCGCCGTCACCAACTACCGCAAGCGCCATGGCATCGGATCTGCGTCTTCGCAGGCTCGTCAGGCTGAACGCTCGGCGGCTCCTGTGGCTCCGGCTCCCGTGGCTCCGGTTGCGGCGACTCCGGTTGCAGCGACCCCGGTTGCAGCGACTCCGGTTGCAGTGACCCGCAAGGCAGCGACCCCCAGGGTTGCAGCGACCCCCAGGGTTGCAGCGACCCCCAGGGTTGCAGCGACCCCCAAGGCGGCAGCGACCCCCAAGGCGGCA
>JAADHA010000522.1 GCA_013152105.1 Oligoflexia bacterium
AGACCGGCTGACCGATCTGGGCGGTGACCTGAAAATGGCGGACCGTCGCGGGGTCGTTGACCTCGAGGATCCGCGCGGTACCGGACACGGTCACGGTCGTGGCGTCATCCGCGATGGCGCTGAGCTCGATCACCCAGCGATCACCTTGGCCATCTTCGATCGCCACCAGGCGCTGCTGCGCACCGACACCCTGCACAGTGGTGCTAGAACTAGCGGCCTTGGGGCCAGCGAAGGACAGGGCGAGGTCCAGGGCGTGGGCGGGAGCCTCGCCAAGCACGGCGGCAAGCAGCACGGTGAACAGGGCGAGGAGCGGGGCGAGGGACAGACGAGGAGCGGACGGCATCAAGCCTCCCGGGCGTGGGATGGAACGACGAAGCAAGTGCCAGGATCGTGCCAGCCATCACCGCGCGTCGGTGGGCACCGCGCATGGATCCTTGGAGACAGCCTGTCAGCGCGGCTTGCGTGCTCCTCGCACCGGCTTGACGCTCGGTCACCAAGCCTCGCTCCAGCCGGGACCCGGATAGAACGGCACCATGCCGACACCCTACCCGCACCTGCTCGCCCCCCTGGACCTGGGTCATATGACCCTCAAGAACCGCGTGCTCATGGGGTCCATGCACGTGGGCCTGGAGGAAGAAGGCGGCGCCTTCGAGAAGCTCTCGGCCTACTTCGCGGCCCGGGCGCGCGGCGGTGTGGGGCTGATCGTGACCGGCGGAATCGCGCCCAACCGAGCCGGCCAGGCCAAGCCCTTCGCCGCGACCCTCAGCAGCAAGCGCGAGGTCCGACGCCACCGAAATATCACCGACGCAGTCCACGCCGAAGGCGGTCGCATCGCGATGCAGATCCTGCACACCGGCCGCTACGCCTACCACCCCTTCGCGGTCGCTCCCTCGCGCATCCAATCTCCGATCAGCCCCTTCAAGCCGTGGGCCCTGAGCGGCCGCGGCGTACGCGGCACGATCGACGACTTCGCGCGCTGCGCGGGCCTGGCTCAACAGGCCGGGTACGACGGGGTCGAGGTCATGGGCAGCGAGGGCTACCTCATCAACCAGTTCATCGCACGCCACACCAATCACCGCACCGACGAGTGGGGCGGCGCCTACGAAAACCGCATTCGCCTGGCGGTCGAAATCGTGCGGGCCGTGCGCGATCGGGTCGGGACGGACTTCATCGTCATCTTTCGCCTGTCGATGCTGGACCTGGTGCCCGACGGCAGCACCTGGGCCGAGGTCCTACAGCTTGCCACGGCAATTGAACAGGCCGGCGCGTCGATCATCAACACCGGCATCGGGTGGCACGAAGCCCGCGTGCCGACCATCGCCACCATGGTGCCCCGCGCCGCCTTCACCTGGGTGACGCGACGCCTGCGCGAGTCCGGCGTGGTGTCCATCCCGGTCGTCACCAGCAACCGCATCAACAGCCCCGAGATCGCCGAAGGCGTGCTGGCCCGCGGCGACGCCGACATGGTCAGCATGGCCCGACCCTTGCTGGCCGACCCCGACTTCGTCGCCAAGGCCATGACCGGCCGCGCCGACCAGATCAACACCTGTATCGCCTGCAACCAGGCCTGCCTGGACCACATCTTCCAGAACCGCCGAGCAAGCTGCCTGGTCAACCCCCTGGCCTGCCACGAGACCGAACGGGTCGCGCTTCCCGCCGCCACACCGCGGCGCATCGCGGTGGTCGGCGCCGGTCCAAGTGGCCTCTCGGCGGCCTGCGTAGCGGCCGAGCGCGGTCACCAGGTCACGCTGATCGACGCCGCACCAACCGTGGGTGGGCAGCTCAACCTGGCCCGTCGCGTGCCCGGCAAAGAAGAATTTGACGAGACCCTGCGCTACTTCTCACGCCGCCTGGAGCGTGCCCAGGTCACGGTGAAGCTGGGACAAGCCGCCACGGTCGATGCCCTGCAGGCGGACGGCTACGACGCCGTGGTGATCGCGACCGGCGTCCGCCCCCGCATGCCCCGGATCCCGGGCATCGATCATGGCAGTGTCCTGTCCTATGTCGACGTCCTGTCCGGTCAGGCCCCCGTCGGTGCGCGCGTCGCCATCGTGGGCGCCGGCGGTATCGGCTTCGACGTGGCGGAGTACCTGGCAGATGCCCGGACCGCGGGACAGCATCACCCCGACATCGCCGCCTTCATGGCCGAGTGGGGGGTCGACCTGGACGGCTGGGGTCGCGACTCGGATCCAGATGCCGGCCTGCGGGGCGGCCTGCGTGAAGCAAAAGCTCCAACCAACGCCCGCGATCTGTGGCTGCTTCAGCGCTCGCCCGGAAAGCTGGGGGCGGGGCTGGGCAAGACCACCGGCTGGATCCACCGCAGCGCCCTGCGCAAGCGCGGAGTCCATATGCAGAGCGGCGTCCGCTATGAACGCATCGACGACGACGGCCTGCACATCAGCCTGGATGACAAGCCGCAAGTCCTGTCCGTGGACACCGTGGTGATCTGCGCCGGCCAGCAAAGCCACAACGACCTGGCCGACCCCCTCCGGGCCGCTGGGATGGAAGTCCACGTGGTCGGTGGCGCGGCCGACGCCACGCAGCTCGACGCCAAGCGCGCCATCGCCGAGGGCGCCGAGATCGGCAGAAAGCTGTAGGGCACCGATCGGAAGTCCCGCGCAACCGCTACACTTCGGACACCACTCCTTCCAACGCTTCTTCCAACGCCTCTTCCAGTGCCTCGGCAACCAGGACGACCGTGCCCCGCGACAGCCACACCAACGCTCTCGCCGCAACGCTGACGCGCCTGCTCCGGGCCAACATCCGCTGCATCGGCGCGACCCTTCGCCAGGATGGATCGGTCGCCTTGCTGGTGGAACATCGTGAAGCGCCCGAGCGAACCGAGGACGCCATGCGGGCGGCCTGGCCCCGCGCCCTGATGAGCGTCCTTGTCGACTACACGGCCGAGGGGCCGCGGTTCGCGATCACGGTTCGAAGGGACCTGTGGCTGTGCTGGCGCGCGCCGACCACCGCCGCAAAGAGCGACCCGCCCGCCACCTGCCACCCGCCAGCCGGCACGCGGATCCTGGCCTTTGACGTGAGCCTGGCCGACGACGAGAACCCGCCCGAGGTCGTGCTGGCGTCCACCGCGATCGAAGCGGCGATCTGCTTCACCCGGGGCTGGGACCTGTCCCAAGGGACCATCATCTTCGTGGTGGAGCAGCCGCTGGATGGTGTGGAAGACATCGGGCCACCCGCCATCTTCCGGCTAGACGGGGATGGCATCGCGCACCCCGTAGCCCTGGTCCACTCAAAGCGATAGCGCCACCGATGCCACAGCGGGCTATCGGGGGCGGCCTGCGTGCCTGCAGCTCCCCGCCAGAGGAGCAGTCCAGAGCGCACCCTGGAGCCACAAATGGCAGATAGCAACCGCAGCTTCGCTGACCTCGGCCTGTCCGAGACGCTCACCCGGACGGTGATGGACCTGGGCTACGAAGAGCCCACGCCGATCCAAGCCCAGGCGATTCCACTGCTGCTCGCCGGTGGTGATCTGCTCGGCCGGGCTGCAACTGGCACGGGAAAAACGGCCGCCTTCGCCCTGCCGCTGCTCCAGCGACTGGCTGGACTCCCTGCTGACCGGCGTCCTCGCGGCTTCATCGTCGTCCCAACCCGCGAGCTGGCGATGCAGGTGGCGCAGGCCATCCACACCTATGGAAAGCAGCAGGGCGCCTCGGTCCTCGCGGTCTACGGCGGGGCCTCCTTTGGCCATCAGGCCCGAGCGCTCAAGCGAGGCGTGGATGTCGTCGTCGCCACCCCCGGACGCGCCCTGGACCACCTTCGACGCGGCACCCTGGTTCTAGACGCAGTGGTCGAGGTCGTCCTGGACGAGGCCGACGAGATGCTGGATATGGGCTTTCAGGAAGACATCGAGGCGCTGTTGAGCGCCGTCCCGGAACAGCGACGCATCGCCTTCTTCTCGGCCACCTTCCCCAGGCACCTGCGTCGGGTCGCGGCACGCTTTCTCAAGGATCCCCAACAAGTCGAGATCGATCCCGATGACGACGAGCCCGGCGAGCTGCCGCGCGTGCGACAGGTGATCTATCTGGTCCGCCGCGCACACAAAGAGGCCGCTCTGGCCCGTGTCCTCGACATGGAGACGCCCGACGCGGCGCTGGTCTTCTGCCGCACCCGGATCGCGGTCGACCAGCTCTCGGACGCCATGGCCAGCCGGGGCTACCGGGCCGAAGCCCTCCACGGCGGACTGTCCCAGCAGCAGCGGGACCGCGTCATGGACCGGCTACGAGAAAAGGCGGCCGACCTGGTGATCGCCACCGATGTTGCCGCTCGCGGCATCGACATCGAGCACCTCAGTCACGTCATCAATTTCGACCTGCCGACCTCGCCCGACCAGTACATCCATCGCATTGGTCGCACCGGTCGAGCCGGCCGCGAGGGCGTCGCCATCTCGCTCGCCGAGCCCCGCGAGCGCCGCCTGCTCAACAGCATCGAACACCGCACCGGCACCAGGCTGGAGCTGCAGGCGGTGCCCAGCGTGGCCGACCTGCGTGAGCGGCGGCTGGACCAGGTGCGCGACCGAGTCAACAAGGTCGCCCTGGGGGGTGACCTGGCCCCATTTCAGCGAGCGGTCGAGAAGCTGATGGAGCAGCTCGAGATCAGCGAGATCGCCGCCGCCGCGCTCAAAGCCCTGGCCGACGAGATGTCACCCGACGATGACTACTCCCAGGAGATCCCCGAGGTCGCGGGAAGGGGGCCGCACAACGGTGGAGGCGGTGGAGGCGGGGCTCGCCAGGGCGGCAGGCATGAGCGGCAACAGACCCGCTGGGGTGGCCAGGACACGCGCGGAGACCGACCCCAGCGACGGCCTCGGTCGGCTGGTGCCGGCTGGACCAAGGTCTACATCGGGGCGGGGCGCCTGCTTGGCATCCGTCCTGGCGACCTGTTTGGGGCGATCGTCAACGAGACGGGCCTGCCGCGCGGAGCGGTCGGCGCGATCCAGATCACGGACCGCTTCTCCATCGTCGAGGTCCCCGAAGAGCACGTAGACCGCGTGATCGCAGCGATGCGCGCCACCAAGCTCCGAGGCCGCCGCGTCGATGTCCGCCGGGACCGCGAGGGTTGAGACCCCACCCTTTCCTCAGACCAGGACCGCTTCCATGCCCCTCACCGGGTCCCAGAGACGCCGCCTTCGCGGCCTCGCCCATCACCTCTCGCCGGCCGTTCTGATCGGCGGCGACCGTCTCACAGACGGCGTCATCGCCGAGGTTGACCGCGCCCTCACCGACCACGAGCTGATCAAGATCAAGCTCATCGACAGCGACAAGGCCGAGGTCCTGGACACACTCCAGCAGCTCTGCCCGCGCGCCGACGCCGAGCACGTCCAGACGATCGGCCATGTGCTGGTGCTGTGGCGACGCAACCCGGACGAACCGCACATCCCGGCCCTGCCTGGCGAGACCTTGAAGAAGCGACCCCAGCCAAAGACCGGTCGGCGGCGCTAGGCCGAGCCGATGCCGCTGGTCTCAGGCACGATCGACATCCGGGGTACACCCCAGACCGTGGCAGGCCGGTGTCTCGGAGCCCTCTACTTGAAGCGTCGCGTGGCGCACAGAGAAGCGATCTTCCAGGCAGTCCAAGGAGCGGCGCCGTATCGCCTCCAGGTCAGCACCCTCGTCCGCGATGACATGCGCGCTGACGATCGCCGACTGGCCATCCAGCGTCCAGACATGGACATCGTGGACCGAGGCGACGCCGTCAATATTCGACAGGGCCTGGCACATCGCTTCGACATCGAAGTGCGGAGGGGGAAACTGGAACAAGACGCGGGTGCTGTCTCTTAGCAGGCCCCAAGTGCCCCACAGGACCAGGGCCGCGATGAACAGGCTCACGATGGGGTCGGCCCGCGCAAAGCCAGCCATGATCAGTCCGGCGGCCACCATGGCGCCGACGCTGCCCAGGGCGTCGGCCATCATATGGACCAAGGCGCCGCGAATGTTGAGGTTTCCGCTGTCGGCCCGATAGAGCGCCCAGGCGCTGCCCACGTTGATGGCCAAGCCGATGCCCCCGACGATCAGCACCGGCAGCCCCGCGATCTCGGGAGCCCCGACCCTCAGGCGGTTGATCGCCTGCCATGCGATGAGCCCACAGGCAGCCAGCAGGACGAGCGCGTTGACGAAGCCACCCACGACCTCGGCTCGACGCATCCCAAAGGTGCGCGATCGCTCGGCGGGTCGGGCCGCGAGCCAGGCCGCCCCCAAGGCCAGCGCCAACGCGCCGACATCGCTGAGCATGTGGGCCGCGTCGGACAGCAGGGCCAGGGAGTTGACGCTGAAGCCCACCGCCGCTTCGATCACCAGGAAGACCCCATTGAGGACCAGGGCCACGGTCAGCGCCCGGCGGGATCTTGCAGAGCCGCTCTCACCCAGACCGCTGGCGTGGTTGTTGTGTTGGGGCTGAGGCTGGGGCTGGAACTGGGGCACGAGGAAACTCCTGGATGGATATATATGAAATCCGCTTCATATGTATAATACACGCCGACCGCTATGCTCGACAGGTCCCCGAGGTTCTGATGCGTTTCTGGGAGAGTGGCGCCGCGATGACGGCGCTCATCGTACTGGGCCTGCTGCTTGGCACCGCGCTGTGTGCCCGCGCCTTCCCAGCCTTGCGCCGCGTCGGGCTGCCCTTGGCCATCGTCGCGGGTGCAGTGGGCCTGTTGCTGGGGGACCAGGGACTGGGGCTGTTCACGCTTCAGACCGACCTGCTTGAGTCCGTTGTGTACCACGGCCTGGCCATCGTCTTCATCGCCGTGGGACTCGCCGCGCCGAGCGCTGGCGGCAGGACCGCCGGTTCGCGCGCCATGGCCTTTGCGATCGTCGCCATGATGTCAACCCAGGCGGTGGTCGGGCTGGGGCTGGTGTTGCTGTTCAGCAGCGCGATGCATCCGGGCCTGGGCATGCTCTTGCCCATGGGCTTTGAAGAGGGACCGGGTCAGGCCCTCGCCATGGGCGCAAGCTGGGAGGGCACGGGGCTCCAAGATGGTGCGCAGATCGGGTTGATCATCGCCGTCCTGGGCTACGCGTGGTCCGTCGGCGCCGGGGTGCCACTGGTAATCTGGGGACGCCGACACGGCTGGACCGCGGCACAGCGCCAGGAAGCAGACAGCGACCCGCCTGAAGCGGCGGCAACAAGCTCGGCTCAGGCCGGTGAATTGGGTGTGCTCACGACCCAGGTCGCGGTGTTGGGCGGCTGCTACCTGCTGACCTGGACGATCTGCGCATCGCTCTCCGCGCTGCTGGTGCAGACGCCCGACCTGGCCGCCATGGTCTGGGGTTTCCACTTCATCTTCGGTGCCGCGATCGCGATGGCGGTTCGCCCGCTGTTGGCAGGTCTGCCAGGCGGCACGCCGATCGACGACGACCTGATGCGAGGGGTCGCGGGCCT
>JAADHA010000625.1 GCA_013152105.1 Oligoflexia bacterium
ATCGCCGAGAACGACGACCTGTTTCACGCGGTCTACATGATGGGCAGGCTGGCCTACCACCTTGAGCGCGGCGGATACCGGGCCATCAACACCGTAGACGAGCTGGAGCTTCGACGCGCTCGGGCACGAACCAAGACGGAGAAGGAGCGCCGGAGCATCGGTCAGCAGCTCCGCAAGGCACGCGTTCGAATGGACGCCGCCATCGACCGCTATGATCGCTTCGAGGCGCTGCGGAGAGAGGCCGGTCGGGTGCTCGAGCTGACCGACCGGGGGAGCGGGCAGCTACGAACCTCCGGTGAGGTGGTCGAGGTGCTGACCAGCGTCGCCGCAAAGATGCGAGACATCGGTGGCAAGCGGATCCGCAAGGTTGCCACGTACATCGGCAACCGTGCTGAGGGGCTGGGCAGGTACCTCGACGGCCTGGACGCTCGCCTGCAGGCTGTCACAGAAGAGGCCGGCGGCACCGAGGCCGTCGAGGCAGCCATCCGCGCATACCAGGCCAGCTTGCAGGTCGCGCGCGGAGGCCCGGCTTGGGACCGCAAGGCCCGGAAGCAGGAGCTGAGCGAGGCCACCCGCCACCTGCTCCAAGCCACGGGCCAAGACCTCGAACACCTCAAGCGCGCAGTGGGAACCGTGCTGCCCGAGCTGGCCCACCGATATCGCGCATCGAGCGCAATCGAGAACCTCAACTCGGTCCTTCGTCCGTACCTCGTCGTCCAGAAGCACGCCGAGCAGGGATTCCTTAATCTCTTCCAGTTCTACCGGAATACCCGCAGGCGACAGTGGGGGCGCTTCAAGGGCACCTCGGCGTACGAGTCACTCACGGGCGAGACGGTCCAGGACTGGCTCTCTATGCTCGGCTTTCACCCCGGTGAGGCGCACGCAGCCGCTGCGTGACGCTGGCGGCTCACACCTCCCCAGCGCACACCTCTCATACTACTGTCCACGCAGCTACAGCGGGGGTCGCACCAGTACGCCTAACGGCGTTAACTGTCCGCTTTAAACCTGCCTTTTTGATCGGTGCCAGAATTCGCGATGGCTTGGGAGCACGCCCAACGGGCCCATGATGCCAGCCAGAACTCACCCCTGCTCCACGCGCGGGCCCACCTGGCCCGAACGCTCGGGTGGACACTAAGAGGGCGACCCGGGGCGGCGGTTCGCGAGCTGCCCCTGGCGATGATGGCGCTCCCTGCCGCGCTGGTGCGACGTGGAGCCGGCCTGCAGCCGGGAAGCGCCGGGGGCCGCGGGCTGCTGGCGACGTGGCGGATGAGACGCGATCCGCCGTCGCTCAAAGACCCCTTGACCCGGCCTGTTCGAGTATCGGACGAGGGTTCCTGATCCTGCTCGCCAGAACGTACGGTCGGTCACCCCCAGAACGCCCGCACCTCGTCCGCCCGTGCCATCGCGTCGCGATAGCCCTCGCCGATCAGGATCTCGGCGACCTGTCCATCGAAGAGCACGAAGCTGGTCCAGTCGGCCTCGCCGGACTCAGGGCCACCCACGGCCTTGCGTAGGATCCAACGAGTGACTCGGTCCAGGCCCCACTCGTCGAGGTGGGCGCGCAGGTGCTCGGTGCCGATGCGGCCCAGGTCGGCGGTGGGGGAGATGACCAGGCGCTCGAGACGGTGGTAGGGCACGCCTCGCTGAGCGGCGATGACCGCCTGGACACGGGCCAGCTCATCCGGCGTCAGAGCGTCTTCGAGGATGGTGACCAAGGCGTTGAAGCGGTCGAGGACCTGCAGATCGTGGCCGATGGGGTCGAGCAGGACCGCGTTGAACAGCTTGCCGGCGAGAAAGCCCAGGGTCGGGTCCCGCGTCTCCGTCAAGGTGAGGTCGCGGCTAGTCTTGATCGGGCTGACGATGGCCAGCCGCCGGGCACCCAGGCGAATCGCCGGGGCGATGGGGGTGTTGAAGCGGAGCCCGCCGTCAAAATAGAGCCCATCGCCGACCCTTCGGGCGGGGTACAACACGGGGATGGCGGCCGAAGCGAGGATGTGCTGGGGCGAGAGTGGACCGATGATCCCGCGACGTTGGGGGTCATGGCTGGATCGGAACTCAACGCCGGGCGCGGGTTCGCAGAACATGGTCGTGACGCCGTGGCTGACCTCCAGCGCCGGTACGACCAGGGCGCGGATCCGACCGGCGCTGATGTTGGCGTGCAGGCGCTCCCAGTCGATGCGGTCGTGGACCAGCAGTTCGAGGGGCAGCGGGTCCAGCAGGCTACCACCGGCCCGCGGTGTATCCGTGTCCTTTGAGCCATCATCGCCCTGCACGCTGCCCTTGCCGCGCAGGCGTCGCCAACCAGACCGCGACACCCGCAGGAACTCCGCCGGCTTCAGCGAGCGCCACAGGTCGCTCAGACCCGCGATGTCCATGTCGCCGCGGTCACTGTGGGCGGCCAACCAGGCGGCGTTGATGGCGCCGACACTCGAGCCGACCAGGATCTGAAAAGGCGGCGAGTCGCCGGGCTTCTTGCCCAGGGCGGAGATGATGCCCATGAGCACGCCCACTTCATAGGCACCACGGGTACCACCACCGGACAGGATCAGGCCCGTAAGACTCACGGTGAGACCAGCGTCATGTAGCGTCTCCGTCGAGATGGCAGGCGAGGCTAACACCAAGCCGCCCAGGGCCGGGACCAGGGGCTGGTAGAGCTTCTTGCTTTTTTTTCTTGCGCTCCCTCACGCCGCTGTGTATAAGAGTATACACACAAGGCGACCAAACCCATGCTCCCTCTCCAAATCAGCCAGGCTTCAGGCGTGCCCTTCTACCGGCAGCTTCACGACCAGCTCGCCGCGCTCATTCGATCCGGTGCGCTGGTCGAGGGGGACCAGCTTCCCAGCGTGCGCGAACTCGCTCGAGACCTGCTGGTCAGCTTGATCACAGTCCGACGTGCCTACGCCGATCTGGAGTCCGCCGGCTTCATCCAGCGTCGCCGGGGGCAGGGCACCTTCGTCCACACCGGCCGGGACAAGGACGACCCGGACAAGGCGCAACGGCAGGCTCTTCAAGAAGCCCGCGACACCCTCACGGCAGCAGTCCAGCAGGCCCGGCGCCTGGGTCTGGATGACACGGAACAGCGCACACACCTCGACACGATCTGGTCGAATGGAGACACGCAATGACTGGCAACTCGGTAGCAGATGTCCAAGCAAACCCCGCCCTGATCCAGGTCCGCGACCTGGAGATCCGTCGCGGCGCGTTCACGCTGCGGGTGCCGTCCTGGGCGGTTCGACCGGGCAGGGTGGTGGGACTGGTCGGCCCGAACGGCGCGGGAAAGACCACCCTGCTCCAGCACCTGGCGGGGCTGGGGCCGCGCAACGCGGGGCAGGTGAGCGTCATGGGTCTGGACCCCGCCCATGAGCCGGGTCGAGTACGCAGCCACCTGGGGCTGATGAGCGACGACCAGCCCGTCTTCGCGCTGCGCGTCGGCGCCCTGCTGCGCGTGCTCTCCGGCTACTACCCGACCTGGGATGCTGACCTGGTCAGCCACCTGCTTCAGCGCTTCGATCTGGACCCGGGCGCCGCAGCCCGGACCCTGTCCAAGGGCCAGGCCACCCGCCTGCGGATCGTCTGCGCCCTGGCCTTTCGGCCCACTGTGCTGTTGCTGGACGAACCGGCGACCGGCTTGGACCTGAGCGGTCGCCGCCGTCTGCTCGAAGCGGTGCTTGAGGTGGTTCAAGACCCTGGCCGCAGCGTGGTGGTGTCGTCTCATATGCTGGCTGATGTCGAGCGGATCGCGGACGAGCTGCTGGTGCTTCGTGCTGGTCAGGTGCTGACCCAGGGGGCAACCCTCGACCTGGTCGGCGACAAGCGCACCCTGGAAGAGGCCATGCTGAACTGGGAGGCCGCGTGACCCTCTCTCACTCTCACCCCTCCCTGGCCCACGCCCGCGCCTGCTTGAGCATGGCGGCACGTCACCCGCTGGCCCTGATCTTCGCGGTCCTGGCACCCGTCGCCACCTTGCCCATCGCGGCCGTGCTTCCGACGCTGCCGACGCCGATGCTGGTCATGCTCGCGGCAGCCTCGGGCGGTCTCGGGGACGTGCTGCTGCGCGGGCTGCTGGTGCGCTCGGACCGCTTCCCCAGGGACACCAAGGGTGCACTGGCCCACTCGACCTTGCCGATTTCACCTCGCCAGCGCGCGGTGGGCGAGGCCCTGGCGGCGGTCCCGATCCTGGCGGCAGCGGCGGCGGTGCTGGCGCTGGTCAGCTCATGCTTGCCGCTGGACTGGCAATCGGCCTTGTCGGAGACAGGCCAGTCGGAGATGGACACGCGCGTCGTGTTCGCGCTGCTGGCCATGCTCGTACCTGCGGTGGTCGGCGCTTCCCTCCAGGCCGGTCAGGGCACGCTCTCCCAGTTGCTGGGGCTTGGACTGCCCGGCGCCGCGCTGGCGCTGTGCTGGCGCCTCGGCTTGGTCGCTTCTCCCATCCCGCTGGCGGCGCTGCTGCTGGTCTGCGGGGGCCTGTTGCTGGCCCTGGGACCGCTGCCGCAGCTCCGCATCACCTGGCGCCCACAGCGCTCCAGCCAAGCCCTCTCACGCCCGGCCAATGCGCCCAGCATCGCCCTGACCAGGGACTTCTGGCACGGTCTGCTGTGGGCCCACATCAAGGCCAGCCCGCTGCTGGCGATCGGCATCCTCCCCTGGCTGCTGGTCCGTGGCCAAAAAGAGCTGGGGCCCACCTTCTACCTGGGGATCGGCGTGGCAGCGGTGGCCATGACTGCCGCGATGATGCCCCTGGGCCACACGACGACCGGGACCGGCTCGGGTCAGGCATCGCCCTGGGCCTCGCTCCCCCTCGACCGTCACCGGCTCGCCCGCCGCCTGTATGCGCACGCCCTGCTGTGCATGGTGCTGTTGCCGTCCGTCTTGGTGTCTCTCACGATCATCGCGGGCCTGCAGTCGCGGCTGTCCATCATGTTCCTTGTGCTCCTGGGTCTTCCAATCGCCCCCCCGCTCGCCGCCGCGCTGACCGGAGCGTGGTTGGTGGGCTGGAGACGCGCGGCCCTGGCGGCTGTGGGTGCGACGCTCGTGCTCGCCTTGCTGCGTGTGGCGCTGGCAGATCCTTCGACCCTGCCCCTGGCCGCGGTGGCGCTAATCAGCGTCCTGGCCGGTGTGTTGCCGGTGGCGGACTTGCTGCGTCCTCAGCGCCTGGCTCCGGTTGCTCCACGCATGTGATCGTGATCGTCCACCAGCGAAGCAAGTCGGCGGCCGAGACTCGAACGGAATAGGACTTCCGGGTGGCGGCAGGTGACACCAGCCTGCTTCACCCCTGGAGCCCACATCCGACTCGCCCCGCCACTGGTCCTCTGGGAAACGCTGTTCACTGTGCTGTTTGCTGTGCTTCTGACCGGCTGTGGGACGGCCCCAGAAGGCGCCTGGACCGGCACCTTGGACTGTGGCGATGAAGACAGCAGCGGGACCATCACCATCGGGCTGGACCTGGCGCGCGACGACGACATGACCCTCACCGGCTCCGGTACCATGTCCTTTGACGGCAGCTTCCAGATGAACGGCACCTGGCAGGGCTACCGCGAGGATATCAGCTACGACGCGATCACCCTGGTGCTGACACAGCCTTCGGGTGCCCAGGATGTGACGCTGACCGGGACCGCGACGACCTGCGAGACCTGGGTGGGCGGCAAGCAGAGCTCGACCACCTGCACGGGGGGCAACGATCTGGACATGCCCCTGAGCTGGGATGGCGAGGACCGGATGACGGTGGACCAGGGGGACTGTAGCGGCGCGCTGGATCGGCAGTGAACGCTGTTCTGCTGGCTCAGCTCGTGCTCGCTTGTACGCCACAAACGGGCGTCGGCTCGACCACTCCCACCAGCACAAGCACCAGCACAAGCACCAGCACGGGCCCCCACCCTACCTACGACCTGAACAGTGAGGACTTCCTGGCCACGCCCTGGCCCTCGGATGATCGCACGGATGCCGACGGCCATCCCGACCTCTCGACATTCCCGAACCCGGTTCCGATCCCGCTGGTCGACAGCTACCTGGCGGTGGTCGCCAAGGGCACGGGCTTTGGCACGAACACCCCGGTCTTCCTGGCTTTCGACAGCGACATCGACACCACCCTGCTGCCGGACGCCACCGAGTCCCTCACCGTGGACGCAAGCATACAGCTCGTCGATGTCGACTCGGCCTCGCCCGCCTATGGTCAACGCGTGCCCATACAGTGGTCCTGGCTTTCGGACCCGACGGTGTACCTGCCGGCCCATGCGCTCGCCGTGGCTCCGGTCTTCGGCTTCCCCTTGCGCCCGGCGACGACCTACGCCCTGCTCGTGACCACCGGCCTCGCACAACAGGCTCCCGCCTTCGCCGCGATGCTGGCGGACGACGGCACGGCCTCGGCCCTCGACCCCTTGCGGGCCTGGCTGCCCGACAGCGGGCTGAGCACCGACCAGCTCGCGGTGGCCACGGTCTTCACGACCACCGACCCGCTCGCCACGCTGCGCGACGCGACGGCCTGGACCCGTCGCCAAGACCCCGTCGACCTGTCCCAAGCCCTGGCCGTCCACACCCTGGCCTACGACCGCTACGACGTGTACACCGGAAGCTACCAGGGCCCCGTCTTCCAAGAGGGCGAGCGCCCCTACCGCAGCGAGGGCGGCGGGCTGGTCCTGGACGACGACCCCGACGCCGATCCAGTGTCCTGGGACGATATGCGGATGGCCCTGGGCACGCCCAAGGACCTGAGCCACCCACCGGCCACGGGCTGGCCGGTGACGATCATCCTGCACGGCACCGGAGGCGACTACCTCTCGGGCTGTTGCGAGGGTGATGATGACCGCGAGCGCGCCGCCGCCCTTGCCGCACAGGGCGTCGTCAGCCTGGGCATCGAGCTGCCCCTGCATGGCACCCGAGGCGGCGATCTGGTTGGAGACCTCTCCGCCCTGGAATTCCCCTTCAACATCCTCAACCCTGACAGCGGGCGCTCGGTCCAGCGCCAAGCGGCCATCGACCTCATCTACCTGGCGCACGCCCTGGCCCAGGGTCCCAGCTTCACCCTCCCTGACGGCACCCAGCTCAGGGTCGACCCGAACCGCATCAGCGCCTTTGGTCACTCCCAGGGGGGCCTGGCCCTGGCTCTGGCCGTCCCCTTCTTCGGAGAAGACGTACAGGCGGTCGTGCTCTCTGGAACCGGTGGTGGCGTCGCGATCACCCTGTTGGAGCGCACCGATCCCTTTCCCATCGGGCCGGCCCTGGCGGCGGTGTTGCAGCTCGGTGACGATGAAACCCTGACCGAGCTGCACCCGATTGCCGGCCTGGTCCAGTGGCTGTCCGAGGTCACCGACCCGATCAATATGGCACCCTACTGGTTTGATCGGGGAGACCTGTGGGAAGCCCAGGCTCCGATCCACGTGCTCCACTTCTCGGGCCTGCTGGACCCCGAGACCACCTACCGGACGGCCGAGGCGCTGGCAGCCGCCGGCCGGACCCCCGTGCGCGCGCCCGCCGCGACCTGGCCACAGAGCTGGGACCTGGCCGGCATCGTCGAGCTGAGCCCACCGATCCAGGCCGATATCCTGGGCTTCGATGGCACCGACATCACCGCCGCGCTCAGCCAGTGGCCCGAGGACGGACACCAAGTCCTGTACGACAACGCCGACGCCCGCGCGGTCTATGCCGGCTTCCTGGGCAGCGTGGGCGGCAAGGGCAGCGACCCACCCACAATTCCATGAGACAGACCACCGTTGGATAGCAGACAATCGGCTAAGCCCTGTGCCCAAGAGGATCGACCGTGCTCATCGCCCTGCGCCTGGCCATCGCCTTTGCCCTGCTGCTCCCGGCCGCCATCGCCGGAATCTTCGACCACCCCACCAGCGCCGTGCTGGCCTTGGTGCTAGCCGCCGCCGTCAGCGAGGCCACGGCCCGCTATGTGGGCCACCAACGCGTGCGGGGTCACAGCACCACAGTCAGCGAGCTGGTGATGGTCCTGGTGGCCATCGTCATGGGCTTGGTGGGGGCTTGGCAGGTCGCCGGAAGCCTGCCCTGAAGCCCACCCGGGATCAACCATGAACCGCCTGATGATGCCCCTGCTCGCCAGCCTCACCCTGGGGCTGGCTCCCTTCATTCCCGAGCCCCATATCGTCGAGAAGATCCGCTGGGTCGCGCACGGCGCTGAGGGCATGCGTGCCATGGATTGGTTCGACCTGGTGCTTCACGGGGCACCCTGGGTCTGGCTGCTGGTGACCCTGGTGCTGGTCCTCAAGGATCGGCTCGCGGGATAGT
>JAADHA010000230.1 GCA_013152105.1 Oligoflexia bacterium
GGTCCCGCGGGCCCGGGTCCACGACCCTGGCCAGCCGGCCCTCGGCCACCGCGCAGCGCACCAGGCCGGCGACCACTTCGAAGGCCGCGCCCCTGGCGCCCAGCACCAGGGGGGAGTCGTCCTGCTGGAGCAGCTCGAGCGCCAACACCGCCGCCTGGACCGGGTCCTCGGGCAGATCGGCGGTCCGCGCCCGGCAACCCAGCGGGCGCAAGACACAGGGCACGAAACACCGTTGAAGCAGGCGACCCTGCCCGGCGCTGTCGGCCTCGAGCCAGGCCCTCAGCCGACCTCGGGGCAGCTTGCCCACGCCCGCGCGTACCATCTGGTCGGCCCCGACCGCCCGCACCTGGGCGGGTACGATGCCCGTGCGTCGAGCGATCTCGGCGCGGATCCGACCGGGCTCGCCGCCGTCGGCCTGGGGTCCGGGGCGGTAGAGGATCGCCAGGGCGTCGCTGGCCTGTCCCTCGGGCCGGTAGCCGACCGCCGCGACGTCTTCGAGGCCGCCGACTTCCAACGCGATGCGCTCGATCTCTTGGGGTGAGAGGTTGCCGCCCCGCACCTTGAGCAGCTCGCGGTCGCGGCCGGTGATCCGCACGCCTTGTGCTTCGAAGACGGCGCGATCCCCGGTGTCGAAGTATCCATCAGTGGTGAAGCACTCCTCGGCGCTGCGGCCGAGGTAGCTTCGCATCACCGAGGGCCCGCGGATCTGCAGCCGGCCCTCGTCGCCGGTGGGCACGGCCTGGCCTTGTTCGTCGACCAGACGCACGTCGATGCCGGGGATGGGCACGCCCGAGCACAGCACCGGGTTGGCGTCCGTGGCGTCCTTGCCGCCGTCCCACGGGCGGCCCAGCAAGGTGCCCGAGGAGGTCTCGGACATGCCCCAGGCTGCGGTTGGCGCGTTCGCCGGCATGCCATGGCGGGCCCCGGCCTGGCGCAGGTGGTCCATCGTGTGCCGCAGCACCGCTTCACCGCCGTTCATCAGCAGGCGGCAGGCCCGCAGGTCCCAGCGCCCTGGCGGTGCCTGGTCGGCCAGCTCGGCGATCCGCTCCCAGGCGAAGTTCGGGGCCAGGGTGGAGCTTCCGCGGTGGCGATCCAACAGGTCCAGGGCGGTCGCGGGGTCTCGCAGGAAGTCCTCGGTGCGGCCGTGGACCTGGCAGGCACCCGCGGCGACCGCGGTCAGGTGGACCATCACCAGCGGGCCCACGTGGTCCAGGCCGAGCCAGTTCACCAGCACATCGCCGGCGTGGAAGCCGCCCGCCTGGACGAAGGCGTGCAGGTGCTTGCAGAGCCCACCGTGCGTGTGCTGGACGAGCTTGGGCGTGCCGGTTGAGCCCGAGGTGGGCAGCATCAGGGCGAGGCCGTCCGGGGAGAGGGGCCGCGAGCCGGGCGCGCCGGCCTCGAGCGCGTCCACGTCGAAGCAGGGGACCCGCAGCCGGGCCGTGACCAGGTCTCGCAGGGCGGGATCGACGATGGCGCAGGGGACCGCAGCGAGGGCGCCGATCTGGAGCAGGCGCGCCACGAGCAGGTGCTGGGGGTCGGCGACCGGAGGAGCGGCCGAAGGGACGGGCACGAGGCCAGCCAAGATACAGCCCCACAGCGCCACCAGGTAGCGCTCGGTGTCATCGACGACGAGGAGCACGGGGCTTTGGGGTGGCCAATCCAGCAAGCTGCCCGCGACGCGCAGGGCGCGAGATCGGAGCTGGCCGAGGGTCGTGGAACCGCCGGGGTCGGTGAGGAGAGCCGCGTCCTGGGCGCGGGCCAACAGCGCGCCGAGGTCGGGGAGCGCGCCCGGCGGCATCGGTGGTCCTGCCAGGACCGAAGGGGGACCGCCCGAGAAGCGCCGCGGGGGCCGGACCCCGGCGAGCTGGCGCAGCGCCTGGGTGTCCAGGCCGCCATCGGGCCGCAGGGGCAGGGCGGCCAGCTTGAGCGCGTCCGATGGCTCGCTGCCACCGACCACGAAGGCCTGCCGTCGCACGCGGCCGTCGATGGGCAGCGGCAGCACCACGGCGTCGGCGCAGCCGCCCTGGCTTGGGCCACCCTCCAGCAAGGCACGCTCTCGCTGGACCAGACCAGGGTCGTCCAAGGCGCAAAGCGGCAGGCTGGGGTCGCGCAGCTCGGCCTGCATTACGGCCAGCAGGCGTCGCGCAAGGTCCTGTAGTGCCGGCTCCTCAAAGCGGGCCTGTCGACCCTTCAGCCGGCCGCGAAGGCCGCCCTCGGCCAGCCACAGTTCCAGCGAAAGATCGTAGGGCGCGCCTGGTTCTTCCGCGGCACAGGGGACCAGGCTCACCGCGCCTCGGGTGACAGTCCGCGGCGGCGGTTGGAGCACAAAGCTGCACTGAACCAGGGGCTGGAAGTCGGCCCGACGCTGGGGTCCCAGGGCGGCAACCAGCAGGTCGAAGGGCAAAGCACCGTCGTCCAGGGCCTGGTCGATGCCCGCCGCGTCGTGCTGGAGCTGCGCCGCCAGGCCCAGGTCGGGCTGGATGTCGAAGCGCAGGACCACGGGGTTGGCCAAAAAACCCACCACGCCCAGGGCCTGGGGCCGGCTGCGGTTGGCGAGCAGCGTGGCCATGCCCACGTCGAATTGCCCGCTGTCGACCGCGATCCAGCGCGCAAAGGCGGTCGCCAGCACCCGAAACAGCGTGTGCCCCTGGATGTGCGGGACCAGATCGAGGGCCAGCGGCACGGTCCAGGCGGCAGACCCGGCCCGGCCCGCCGGACCCGCGCCGGGGAGGGGGAGGGGATCGGGCAGTCCACGCAGGCGCGAACAAGCCCGATCCAGCGCGGCCGTGTGGTCCACCGCGGCCTCGACCGCGTCGAAGGCGGCCGGGTCGCCGGGTGGAGGCAGCGCTTCGTCAGCCAGTGCCGCAGCCAGTTCGTCCTGGAGCAGGTCCGCCGAGATGGCGTCGGCGACGGCGTGGTGGAACACCATCTCCAGGCGCGGCGGGTCGTCGCGGACCACGCAGGCGCGCCAGGGCGGCGTCCGGTCGAGGGGGAGGGGGGCCCGCAGGAAATCGTCGGGGAGGTGGTCTACAATGGGGATCTCGGGGCAGGGCAGATCGACCAGACTGCCCTCGGCCAGGATCTGCCGCAGGGAGCGGTGTCGGGCCACGACCAGGGTGGCGGCGGCCTGGAGCGCCTGGGCGCTGGGTCCGATGACTCGCCAGCCGGCGGTCGTGTGGAAGCGGTAGGAGTCCGGGGAGAGGGCCTGCACCAGGGCCATGCGACGCCATGCCGCACCGGCGCCACAGGCCGCCTTTGGTGCGGGGGAAGCGGGGAGCAAGGCGGACGCGAGCTGCCGGATCGTGGCGCCGGGCCGTAGCTGCGAGAGCCGCAAGCCGGCCCAGCCCGCGCCCTCCAGGCGGGCGATGATCTCGGCCGCGATCAGCGAGTCCCCGCCTACCAGTTCGAAGGGGTCATCGATCCCGAGTCCCCGCTGCAGTGCCGCCTTCCACGCGATCACCAGGGCGCGCTGGCGCGGGTCGCCGGGACCCACGCAGGGCCCCAGCCCCTGGCGCCCCGTGTCCGGGTCCGGCAAGGCCTGGCGGTCGATCTTGTCCGAGCTGGTCCGGGGAAAGCGGTCGACCTGGACCCAGGACCGGGGGATCATCGCTGCGGGAAGGCGCGCCGCCAGGGCGGGGTGGAGCACGCTCACCCAGTCCGTGGGCGGATCATCGAGCACCACCCAGGCGGTCAGGCGGCCGTGGCGCAGGTCCACGCAGGCGTCTCGTACAAACGCGGCCTGGCGTAGGGCGGCCTCGACCTCGCCCGGCTCGATCCGCACGCCGCTCACCTTGATCTGCCGGTCGACTCGACCCAGGTGGAAGAGCCGCCCCGCCGGGTCGCGACGGGCGAGGTCGCCAGTGCGGTACCAGCGCAGGCCGTCGAATTCGGTGAAGCGCTGGGGATTCTGGGTGGCTGCGTGGCCGATATAGCCGGGGCTGACGCCGATCCCACCGATCCAAATCTCTCCCTGATCTTCGTCCGGCCCGTCGGGCGGACCGAGGTGGACGCGCTGTCTTTGGGTCGCGGTGCCGATGCAGCCCGCGTCGGCGGGATCGACCACCCGGTGCAGGCAGGTGCATGCGGTGGCCTCGGTCACGCCGTAGCCGTTCCACAGGCGCGCGCCTAGGCCGAGCAGGTCCTGGGCCAGGCCGGAATCAAGCGCTTCCCCGCCCGAGACCACGGTGGCCCCATCTGGACGCCAGCCCGCCTTGCACAACAGGCGCAGCGTGGTGGGCGTGGCGACGATGAACGAGGCCGAGCACCGGATCCATGCCCGAACCAGGGCCGGCCCGTCCGCGGCGATCTCCCGGGACAGAGGCACGGTCGCGCCGCCATGCAGGAGCGGCAGGAAGATTTCGAGTAGCGCCATGTCGAAGGTCGGACTGGCGATGGCCAGCGCGACACCACCGGGTTCAAAGCCGGGCCGTTGCGCCCAGGTGTCCAGCAGGTTCAGCAGCCCCGAGGCCGAGATCCGCGCGCCCTTGGGGCGGCCCGTGGAGCCCGAGGTGTACAAGATGCAGGCGTCGGCGAGCCCCGTGCTGTCGAGCGTGCCGCGCGTTCCGGGAAGGACCCGCGAGAGCCCCGCCGCTTCGCCCACGACATGCGTGAGCCCAGCGTCCTGTGCGATGAAGCGCCGTCGGTCTTCGGGGAGCGACAGGTCCAGGGGCACCCAGCAGACCCCCGCGGCGGCGGCCCCAAGCATGACGGCGATGCGCTCGGGGCCAGGCGGTAGCGCGATCCCCACCCGGTCCAGATCGGCCAGTCCGCCAGCCCACTCCATGGCGCGGTCCAGCAGCCGACGGGCGGTCCAGGCTTGCGGCTGGCAGCGCACCGCCACGGTGTCGGGTCGTCGTAGAAGCGCCCCTTGCAGGCGGGTCCACATCGCTCAGCTCATCCAGCGCGTGTCGATCCAGTGCATGGTCGCGGCGTGCCCCGGGTACCCGGTGCGGCGCCAGGCACAGCGACGTTCTGTGGCGAACTGGTCGGCCTTGGACGGCGCGGTCTTCTGCACCCAGTCCGTGACCTGTTCGATTCCATTCTGCTCGCTGCGCGCGAGGTGGCCGGTGAGGGTGTTCATGAAGCCCTGGACCGCGCCCTGTGTGTCGAAGGCCATGCGCAGAAAGCCATTGCCGAGCAAGGACTCGCTGATGAAGGCGGCGCCGTGGGCGTCGGCGTTGACCATGAGCTGCATCACCAGCAAGGGCGCGGTCGGCCAGAGCGCCCACTGGAGCCAGCCCCAGTTGGTTCGGTCCTGCGTCAGCAGGCGCTGGAGCGAGGGCGAGCCGATCGTCTGGGCGGCGCCACCCATGGACAGCATGGTGCAGTCGAGGTGTCGCAGTTCGGGCACCTTCTTGTGGCCGTGAGAGAAGCTCTTGACGGTCGCGAGGGCCACCACTGACGGGCTGTTGGCGTAGACAGAGCCGTCGATGGAGCCCTGCACGGTGGGCAGCATGACGGGAAAGGCACAGCTTCGCAGCACGGCATGGCTGGCTGGCATCTCCAAGTCAGGGTCGCCGGGCTCAAGGTTGTTGAAGACCTTGACGCTGGCCTTTCCGCGGATGTTGAAGCTCACCAGCACGACGCGGCCGGTGAGCTGCCCGAGCCGCATGCCCCCATAGGACTTCTCCAGGAAGCCCTCGAGCCGTTGTGTCTGGTAGGCCGACCGGAAGCCGGTGAGCAACCGCAGCGTGCTGCGCAGGCCGAGCGCGAAGAACCCGCCAAAGGTCTGGTCGAACTTGATCGCGTCC
Organism: Oligoflexia bacterium; assembly: GCA_013152105.1. GTDB lineage: Bacteria > Myxococcota_A > UBA796 > UBA796 > UBA2385 > UBA2385. The sequence continues at coordinate 5,751 of JAADHA010000230.1, forward strand.
CGGATCACCTTCTGCCCGTCTTGCAGTTCTTCCCGAGTCTTCGACGCGAAGAAGGTGGCCACACCCGCGCCGTCGGAGCTTCCGGCGAACAGGTCGGTCTGGGCCAGAAAGCCGGGATTCTCTTTTTCGATCTGGAGCAGGAAGTGCAGGTAGACGGGCGCGCTGGGGCCGCCGTCCAGAGACAGGATTCGGAAGTTCCTGGGCTGTGCTGCCTGGTCGTCGGTCATGGGTTCATCCCGCCATTCATCGTGCAAAGATGCACTCTTGGGCGCCGAAGATAACACAGCCGCGCGCCCGGAGACAAAGATGATCGACACCGTCGACAGCCGCATCCTCGACCGCATCCTCGACCGCATCCAGACCGCTCCGACCGCCGACAATTGCCAGCCTTGGCAGGTGCTTGTGTCGGACCACCACCTGCGCATCCTCGAAGACCCGGACCGCTCCCGCCACATCCTCAACAGCAAGGGGGCGATCTCGGCCCTCTCCTTCGGCCTGCTTCTGGAGGTCTGCAAGATCGCCGCCGCCGAGGCCGACTGCGTGCTGGACGCCAGGATCACCGTGGGCGGCCCGACCTGGCTCGACGGGCGGATTGATCCAGGCAGCGCGTCGCCCGAAGACCGCGCGCTCGCCCCGATGCTGGACCGACGCACCACAGATCGGCGCCCCTTTGGCCGCGAGGGCCTTCACCACCCCGTGCTCGACGCGGTCCAGGGCAGCGCAAAAGGTGTCCGGGTGGCCGTGACAGCTCCGTCGGACGCACTGGTCGAGTACCTCGTCCAGGCGGACGCCATCGTCTGGCGGGAACCGCGGATCGCCTCGGACGCCCATCGCTGGCTCAGGGCTGGCCTGCTCGATCCGTCCGAGGGGCTGAATCCCGGCAACCTCGGCCTGCCGCGTCCCATGTCCTGGCTCGGCGCGGCGCTCCCGGCCAGTCCCGCGCTGATGTCGCTGTGTGGTCACCTGGGTGGTCGAGCGCTGAGTGGCGACGCGGCCCGGCGCCAGCTTCGCGACTGCAGCGCGCTGGTCGCCTTCATCGTGGACGAGCCCGGCTTGGACGCCCTGGTCGCGGTCGGGCGGCGGGCGCTGCGGGTCTGGCTCCAACTCACCGCGGCGGGCTTCGGCGTCCAGCCCTTCACCATGGGCTCAACGCTGCTGCACAACCAACGCGCCGGCCTGCTGCCCGCTGGTTTTCGCTTGCCGCAAGCCGTCGCCTCGGGCCACGCCCTGAGCCGACAGGTCTTCGGGCTCGGGCCGCACCAGGTCCTGGCCTGGCTGTTCCGCACCGGTCCCGCGCCTTCGCTGCCCAAGCGCTTGCGTACCGGCCGGCGAAGCTGGGCCAGCCAGGTGCCAGGCATGCCAGGTGCCATGCCAGGTGCCAGGCATTGTTAGTTAGCATTTCCTGTGCACCAACCCGCCAGGGACAGCCCGGTCGCCTGCTGGCCCGCAGTCACCGGGTCTACCGGGTCTACCGGGTGGGGATGAAGTGCTGGAAAACGGCCTCTACCTGGTTTGCCTGGAGCCCCCCCAGCTCGCCACCACAGGTTTAGTGGAGGATGGTCGATCAGCGCCGCTCATCGGGGGCGATTCGGGCCCAGCATCCATCGGCTCGGGACCGGCAGGAGCCGTCCCAGACTGCCCCCGTTGCAGTGTTGGTCACCTTTGCCTTGGCGATCGGAACGCCTGGGTGCCGTAACCAGTCGTGCAGCGCTTATGACTGGAGCACCATGGCCAAATCTTGTACTCTCGATGGTCACATGGGTGGCGCGTTGGCAAGCGGGACCAATGGCCCGATTTCCGAGGGTTGCGTCAACGCCGTGGCCACAAGTTTTTGCGTCGAAACCGAGTCATTCGATGACAATGTTGACTCTTTCACCACCCCCTCCGATACGCTGCAGACGGTTCTTGCTGCGCTGTTGATAGTGTCTGATCCGGTCGAATCCACCCTCAGCGACACGCCTATTGACCTGGCACCGGAACTTCTGAAGGCAGCACTCTTTGATGCTTCCCAGGCCGCGGACGAGACCGGAGGAGCCGACTTCTCGCAGGTGTCGGCCTTGGAGTTTTCATCAGTCATCCATCGGATTCAGTACGATCCAATGATCGACGGCTTGGCCAGCAATAGGGGCGGGGTGCTTAGCATCGGTTCAATTCTCCCAGCAACCTACGGTGCCGACGATCAGGGCAGCCCAGAGGTGTCGGCGGACTTCGCCATAGTTTACCCGTTCTTCGTGAGCGTGGCTCTCATGCACGAAATGGGTCACGAATACTATGGAGGGCACGTGTCCTGCGACGCCGGGGCCGCAACATGTGACGAGACACGTGAGGGCGCATATGGGGTTGGAGCTTGGTGGGCCTATGCGTGGTTGTCGTCTTCGCCGGAGGGGCTATCTCAGGCCGGCTGTGAGGATGCGGCCGATGCTGGCTACCACTATAATTGTGCGCAGATTCTTGATGATCCTGCATGGCTGGCTTGTGAGGATGGCGCGATGGCCGCACTTTGCCCATAGCGTGCCAGGTGCCAGGCATTTCCCGTTAGCATTTCCTGTGTACCGACCCGCCAGGGGCAGATCGGTCGCCTGCTGCCCCGCAGCCGCCGGGCCTACCGGGTCGGGATGAAGTGGTGGAAGGGTCGCGGGAGGACCGCACCAACTGCGTCGATGAGACATCATCCACCGAGTCGATGCGCTGACGGCGTGGGTGCTCACCTTGCAGGGGCTCGTCGGCTAGGGCAGGACTGATGCCAAGGGCATCTGGCCGACGCCGCCACAGTCATCGTCCACGCCGTGCATGGCCAACTCCTATGGGCACTGCGCTCACCACCCCGGCAGCGGCACCATCAAGACCGCGCCATCGGTGATGTATCCCGGATCACCGGCCTCATAGCCAACCACCAGGTGGGTCACACCGCCGACGCTGACGGCGTCCAGCATGCCGTCCTCGGCGACGATCTGGGGACCCGGCCCCGTCAGACGCAGATCGGCCTCGTCCTGGGTCCGCACGCCGTC
>JAADHA010000215.1 GCA_013152105.1 Oligoflexia bacterium
CCCTGGGCGGCGGCATCGACCTCACGGCCATCATGTCGGTGCTCGAACAGTACGATGTGTCGAAGATCCTGGCTCGGCCGACCCTGGTTGCCTTGTCCGGCCAACAGGCCGAGTTCCTGGCGGGGGGCGAGATCCCCATCCCGGTCAGCCAGCAGTCCAATGCCATCACGGTCGAGTTCAAAGAGTACGGCACCAAGCTGGTCTTCGTGCCCACGGTCTTGGCCAAGGATGTCGTCGATATGCGGGTCTACGTCGAAGTCTCGGACCTGGACTCGGTGAACTCCGTGCGACTGACCGGTATCGAGATCCCGGCCTTCATCACCCGCAAGTCGCAGTCCCACTTGCGCATCGAGAGCGGCATGACCTTCGCGATGGCCGGGATGATCACCGAGAACTCCCAGCAGACCACAGCCCGCGTCCCCGTGCTGGGGCAGATCCCCCTGATCGGCTCCCTCTTCCGTTACGTCAAGCATGACCGCAGCGAGTCCGAGTTGGTAATCTTCGTCACGCCCCACCTGGTTCGTCCCATGGCCCCCGGCGAAGTTCCGCCACTTCCAACCAGCTACCAAGACAACAATCCCAACGATCTCGAGCTTTTCCTTCTGGGTGTCGACCATCGCCTGGGTTCCAAGGACGACAACGACCAAGGCAGTCGCGGCGGACAGCCCCAAGGTGCTGTCGGCCTGTCCCGCTAATCGGAGGTTTGGATGCGACACCAAGGCGCCATCAGAGGAGCCGCACAGGTCGTGGTCGTCGGTGTCGACGCCCGCGGGATGGGGCTGATCCGAGAGTGCCTGGGCACCGAAGCGGTCCTGCCTGCGGCCTCGACCGCCTACCACCAGGCTCGAGAAGCGGTGCAGGCAGGGCACCCCAACGTCGTGATCACCGGCTTCGACATGGACTTCGAAGAAGCCGTGCGCCTGGGACCGCTCTTGCAAGCCGAGATCCCGGGCCTGCAATTGGTCGCGATCTCCGAGCGCACTGATCCCGAGCGCATCCGCTCCGCCATGCGCGCGGGCTACCGCGAATACGTCGTGCTCCCCGAAGACTCCGCCCTGCTGCGTCAGGCCGTTCGGGAGTCCGACCTTGGGGGCACCGCAAGCGCCGATCAGGGCCAGCTCATCTCGGTCGTCGGTAGCAAGGGCGGGGTCGGTGCGACCCTGTTGGCCTGCAATCTCGCGGCGGAACTGTCGCCGGTGTACCGGGTCTGCATTGTCGACTTGGACTTCTCCATGGGCGACGTCGCGGCTTTCCTCGACCTGCAGCCAAAGAGCTCCCTCCAGGACTTGATGACCGGCCTCACCCGACTGGACTCACGCATGTTGAGCGGGTCGGTCGCGGTCCACCCCAGCAAGGTCCATGTGCTGGCCCAACCGACAGAACTACTGGCGGACGAGCACGTCTCTGGCGAGCAGGTACTCCAGGTGCTGACCGTCGTGGCCGACGCCTACCAGTTCGCCGTGGCCGACTGTGGCTGCCGCATCGACGAAGCCACCTTGACGACCACCGCCGTCAGCGACCTGGTGCTGCTGGTCTGCAACCCCGATGTACCCAGCGTGAAGAATGCCTGGCGTCGGCTGCAGCTCATGGAACATCAGGGAATTGACAAGGGCGCCATCCGCCTGGTCGTCAACAAGTGGCGCAAGGACACCGAGCTGTCCCTGGCTGACATCGAAAAAAGCCTGTCGGTCCCCGTCGCTGCGTCGATAGCCTACGACGACGAGACCTGCATGGCGGCGATCAACGCCGGCCGGATCCTCCGCGACATCAACAAGCGCAGCCCGGTCGTCTCCGACATCAGCGCCATGGTCAGCCTGGCCACCGAGGGCGCGATCAGGGTCGAAGCACCCCGGTCCGAGAAAAAAACATTTGGCTGGCTCTTCAAGTAGCAGCCGTCGCCTTCAACAAGGTACCCATGCCGCCATCCATGCCCCGTCATCCACACCCCACCGGACTCAAGCCCGACGACGTTCCGTCCCGAGGTAGCCCATGTCATCTCGCCTGATCGACCGCGTCCGGGGTGCACAGCAGCGCTACCGCAGCCCGACTTCGTCGGAGTCGCCCGAGTTTGAGCAGATCAAGCGGCAGCTTCACAACGAGCTCATCGAGGCGCTCGACTTTGAACAGGTCAGCAAGACGCCGCGAGAAGAGCTGGCACAGCGCCTGCGCAAGACGCTGACCGAGCAGGTCGAGAGCCGTTCCCTCCCCCTCAACCGCTTGGAGCGCGAGCGCCTGGTCGACGAGATCCTGGACGACATCCTGGGACTCGGACCCCTCGAACCGCTCCTGCGAGACCCCGAGATCTCGGACATCCTCATCAACGGGTCCAAGACCGTCTACATCGAAAAGAAGGGGCGCCTGCAGAAGACGAACGTCCGCTTCCAAGATGACAACCACCTCATGCAGATCATCGACCGCATCGTCAGCGCCGTGGGGCGTCGAATCGACGAGACCACGCCGATGTGCGACGCGCGCCTGGCCGACGGCAGCCGCTTCAACGCCATCATCCCGCCCTTGGCCCTGGACGGTCCTACCGTGTCCATCCGGCGTTTTGGGACGGTGCCGATCACCGCTGACGACCTGATCGCCTTCGGCAGCGTGCCCCGCCCGATCCTGGAGGTCATCAAGGGCTGCGTCCAGTCCAAGCTCAACGTCGTCATCAGCGGGGGCACCGGGTCTGGAAAGACCACCCTGCTCAACGTCATGAGCTCCTTCATCCCGACCAATGAACGGATCATCACCATCGAGGACGCCGCGGAGCTCCAGCTCCAGCAGCCGCATGTGGTGCGCCTGGAGACCCGCCCGATGAATCTGGAGGGCAAGGGCCAGGTCGACGCCCGAGATCTGGTCAAGAACTGCCTCCGCATGCGCCCCGACCGGGTCATCCTCGGCGAGATCCGTGGTGGTGAAGCCATCGACATGCTCCAGGCCATGAACACCGGTCACGAAGGCTCCATGGCGACGGTCCACGCCAACACGACCCGCGACGCGCTGTCGCGCTTCGAAACCATGATCGGCATGGGCATGTCCAACCTGGCGGACAAGAACATTCGCGAGATGATCGCGCGAGCCCTCGACATCATCATCCAAGTGGACCGCTTGGCCGACGGAACACGCCGGCTGCTCGCGGTGACCGAGATCCTGGGCATGGAGGGCGACATCGTCACCACCCAGGACCTGTTCGTCTTCCGCCAGAGCGGGGTCGATGACGACGGACGAGTCCGCGGACGCTTCATGTCCACGGGCGTACGTCCCAAATTCACCGGGCGCCTCGCGGCCAATGGTATCCGCCTCTCCAGCGACCTGTTTCGCTTCCAGATGGACGTGTAGCGATGAACCCGCTGCTCCAGGTCCTGGTCGCGTCCATCGTCTTCGTCGGGGCCTTCGTCGCGCTGAGCTTCATCTACTGGGGCGTACATGCCCACAAGGAAGAACAGTCAAAGGAACTGGCGCGGCGGCTGGGGCAGCTCTCGGGGGATCCCGAAGACCCCCTGTTCCGGATCCAGGTCAAGGACGAGCTTGCCGTCGCCCTGGGAAGCATCGGCAAGGCCATGGACCAGAACATCCGCCAAGCCAGCGTCGAGTTCGGTGTCTCGGGCTTGCTCGCTCGGATGGTCGCCTTCAGCCTGCTGGGTCTGGTGGTCGCGGGGGTGATCTTCCAAAGCCTGGTGGCCTTCACCGGGCTGCTCCTCGGCATCGTCCCCTACATGATGCTGGTGAAGAGGGCCGAAGCTCGCGCCGCCCAGATCAGCCAACAGCTCCCCGACGCGCTCGATCTGATGGCCCGCTCTCTGCGCGCCGGTCACGGTCTGTCCGACTCCATGCGGATGTGTGCAGAAGAGATGCCGCTACCGATCTCAATCGAGTTCGCCAGGGTCTATGAAGAGCACAATCTCGGCCAGGATCTGCGGGACAGTCTCTACAATATGACGGCTCGGAACCCGCGCAATTTCGACATGAAGATCTTTGTCAGCGCCACCCTGCTCCAGCGCGAGACGGGTGGCAATATGATCGAGATCCTCCAGAACATCAGCAAGACCATCCGCGACCGCTTCATCTTCCGCGCCAAGGTCAAGGCCCTCACCGCTGAAGCCCGCTTCAGCGCCTACATCCTGGGCGGTCTGCCTTTTGTCGTGTCGGCCGCCATCATCGCTCTTCGCCCTGACTACCTCGACCCGCTCTTGGACGACTCCCTGGGCCACATCTTCTTGGGCCTCGTCGCGGGGCTCTTCCTGACGGGCGTCGTCGTGATGCGCAAGCTGTCCCAGGTGGAACTGTGATCGCCGCCATCGATCCCGCCGTCCTGCCCGTGTTGGTCGGCGTGATGGCCTTTGCCATCATCATCCTGATCTTCGCCGCGATCCGAGCCGCCACGGGCAACCCGCGCAGCGCGGTCGACCGCATCCAGGAGATGACCGGCAGCGCCCAGGACCAGTCCTTCATGGCGAATGAAGGCGTGCGGACCTTTACCAGCCAGGTCAGCGCGCTCGCGGCTCCCACCGCCGAGGATGAACGCAACATCCTGCGCCGCCGGCTCAGCCAGGCCGGGTGGCGGTCCCCAAACAACCTCGAGATGTTCAGCGCCGCCCGGGTCGTCGCGGCCCTGGTGCTGCCCATGGCCGCCGCCGTCGTCGTGCAGCCCGAGCGGCTGGTGATGATCCTGCTCCTGGTACTGCTCACCGCCTCGGCCGGCTACTACCTGCCCGGCATGTTTCTCAACAGTCGGATCAAGGACCGCCAGAGGGTCCTCCTCAAGCCCTTCCCCGACAGCCTGGACCTGCTGGTCAGCAGCGTCGAGGCTGGCCTGGGCCTGGACGCCGCCTTCAAGCGCGTGGCGGACGAAATGGAGAGCGCGGCTCCTGAGCTGGCCACTGAACTGCAACTCGTCAATCACGAAGTGTCCGCCGGGATCCCCCGCATCGACGCCCTCCGGCATCTGGACCAGCGCACCGGGCTCGAAGAGGTCGCCGCGCTGGTCAATGTCCTGACCCAGGCCGAGCGTTTTGGCACTTCTGTCGCCCGGGCGCTGCGAATTCACTCCGATATGGTCCGCACAAAGCGAATGCTGGCCGCCGAAGAACAGGCCGCCAAGGTGTCGCCCAAGCTCACGGTGGCGATGATCCTGTTCATCCTGCCGTGCCTGATCATCATCCTCATCGGGCCCGCGATCATCAACGTGATCCGCATCCTGATGCCAGCCATGAGCGGGGGTTCAAGCGGATGAATGTCCTGATCTTCCTGTTGCTTTCCGTGGGTTTCGGCTGTGTAGGCCGCCACCAGGGCGCGGTCCAGCCGACCCCCGCCTGGGAGACCACCGACGGTTCTGTCGACGTGCGGATCGACGTGGCGGACGCCCTCGTCCGAAGCGGCAGCGCCGACGCCGGGATGGCGATGATCACCCAGCTTCAAAGCCAGGGAATCCGCGACCAGCGGCTGGAATTGATTCAAGCGCGCGCCCTCGACGCGATCGGCCTCAGGGTCGACGCCGAGTCCCTGCTCCGCGACATCATCAAGCGACACCCTCGGGTAGCCGCTGCCCACGACCAGCTCGGCATCCTCTGCTTGGAGACCGACCGACCCGACGAAGCGCTGGAGCACCTGCGGCGGGCCGTGCGCCTGGCACCAGACAACGCAGACTTCATCAACAACCTTGGATTTGGCCTGCTGTCAGCCGGGCAGCCGCAGTCCGCCATCGACGTGTTGCGGCAGGCGCTGCGCAAGGACAGCTCCAATCACCAGATCCGCAACAACCTGGGCTTCGCCTTGGTCGCGGCTGGCCGAGATGACGAAGCCCTGCGCGTGTTCAGTGCCGACCTACCCCCGCCAGACGCGCGCTACAACTTGGGACTTGGCCTTGAATTGCGTGGCGACGAACAGGCCGCCCTCAGTCAATACGAAGGTGTGCTGTCGAACTGGCCCAGCCACGTGCCCTCGATGCAAGGCGTGAAGCGACTGGCCGACAGCACCAGCAGAACGAACAGCCCCGATGACTCCCCACCCTCGAACCCGGCACCATGATGCGCACCACACTCCTCCTGCTCGGCGCATGCACCACCCTGAGCGGCTGCGCCTACCACAAGTTCATGCAGCCCGGGCACGGTGAGTCGTTCAATGCAATGATGGCGATCCAGGCTGACCTTGGCCGCCCGACCGTCGCCAACGCAGCCTATCCATTGACTGGATTCGAGGGGCTCGAGCTACGACAACGGGTGACCGAGCAGTCGACGGATGAAGAATCCGGCAACCCCGAAGCGGTCGACCAGATCACGGTCGAGTAGCTCGCAATCACGACTCGGACTCGCGGAGGGGCCGATGCGTCTTCCCCGCGGAAGCGCCTTCACGCTCATGAGCATCGCGGCCGGTGTGGTCGCGGCGGCAGCGGTTGGAACGGCCTGGTTTCCACTGGTCCGCGACCGAGAGCTGCGCGCGCTGGACGAACAAGCAAGGCAGCTCGAGCTGGTGACCCTGCTGGCCGTCGACCAGCTTCAAACACGGCTCGACGAGGGAGACTCGCCCTTGCTCGACGAGGACATGGAGGCGATCACACCGGCGCCCAGCGATCGAACCGCCGCCGTGCGCAGCAGCGCCGAGGCCATCCTGAAGCGCATCGCGGCCTTGGCAGACCTTGAACGCATGGTGCTGGTCGACCGCCGCCATCGCTTGCTGGGTGCTGTCCCTTCCCGACCCGCCTCGATCTATGGGGACATCTCTCCCGATCCGGCACTCGACGCCTGCGATCTGAGCCAGGTCTTCCAGGACCGGCGGCAGGTGCGCGCCGACTTCCGCGACACCGACCACAGCCGCAAGCAAGCCATCTGCATGCCGCTGCGGGCCGACGACGGCACCGTGATGGGTGCTCTGGTGGTTGTCGGCGACAGCGACGCGGTCCTGCGGGCCACGCGGCAGCGCGGTCGAGACGCGTTGCTGCTCATCACCGTCGCCACCCTGGCCGGGCTGGTGTCCATCGCGGGCGTACGGCGCCTGCTCCGTCCCCTCACCCGCGTCTCCCAGGCCGCGGCTCGCATCGCCTCGGGCGAGCGCGGGGTGCGGGTCGAGGTCGGTGGTCCCCAGGAGATGCAGCAGCTCGCCCACGCCATCAACGCCCTCGCCAGCTCAGTGGAGAGCCGCGAGGATGAGATCGGCAGCCGAATGCACGTGGTCCACCAGCTCTCTCGGATGGTCGCGCACGAGGTCCGCAACCCGCTGCAGAGCCTGTCCCTGCTGGTCACCCTGGCCCGCACCGAAGACAGCGCCGAGTCTCGCGATGGCCAACTCAGGCTGATCGAGGACGAGATCCACGTGCTCGAGGGCGTGGTTCAGCGCTTCCTCAGCCAGTCGGGGCCGCTGCGCGTCGCGCCTTCCCCCTGTGACATCGGCGTCGTCGAACAGGCCGCGGCCATCGCCTACCCCCGAGCCGCCGCCAGCGGCATCCGCCTGCGGATCCAAGCCCCACCGCGCCTGTCCATCGTCGCCGACGGGACCCTGGTGCGGCGCGCCCTGGAGAACCTGATACTCAACGCCCTCGAGTTCGCCGGTACGGTTCCCGGTCGCGCCGGTCGCGTGACCGTTAGCCTGGTACGCGAAGACAATGAGATCATGCTGGTGGTGGACGACGATGGACCGGGCGTACCCTTCGAACTGCGCAAGCGAATCTTCGAGGCCGATGTGAGCAGCAAGCCCGGTGGCACAGGCTTGGGGCTGGCCCTGGTTCGGCAGGTCTTCGAAGCGCACGGCGGCGACATCCGCTGCGAAGACTCCCCACTTGGCGGGGCCCGCTTCGTGGCGACCCTGCCTGCCACACTGCCTGCCACACTGCCAAGGTCGCCCGTAGCCGGAGCCAAAGGATGAGCGCCGCTGTCCTTCGTGTGCTGGTCGTGGATGACAACCGGACCGCGGCCGAGGCCGTGGCCACGCTCTTGCGCCGTGAACAGCACACCGTGGACGTCTGCTACGACGGCCAGGCCGCAATCGCTCGCCTCGCACAAGACGCCTACGACCTGGTCCTGACGGACCTGCGCATGGAGCCCGTCGACGGACTCGAGGTCGTCCGGGCCGCCCGGGCCGTCGATCCTCCGGTTGAAGTCATGGTCTTCACCGCCTTCGGATCGGTCGAGGTCGCCGTCGAGGCCATGCGCCTCGGGGCGCTTGACTTTCTGACCAAGCCCGTCACGGCCGAACAGATCCTGCGCCGTGTCCGAGACCTGCGGCCCTCCGTTACGACCGGCCTGCTCATCGTCGGGGGCAGCGAGGCGGCCAAGCAGATCCGGGCCCAAGCCAACGCCATGGCCCGGGTTCGCAGCACCGTGCTCATCACCGGGGAACAAGGCTCGGGCCGCCGCCATCTGGCCCGGTGGCTCCATGGCCACGGCCCCGACGCGACCCTGGCCCTGTTGACCGCGCGGGCCAGCCAGCCCATTGACGACCAAGCCCTGGCCGGCGCAGGGACCCTGCTCATCCCCAACGTCGACACCTGGTCACCCGACGCCCAGGGGCTGCTCCTTCGATCCCTCGAAGGGCTGGAGGCCGGGCAGGCGCCGCGCGTCATCGCCACCGCCTCGGACGGCATCGACGTGATGGCTGCCCGCGGAGAGATCCCGCCCGAACTCTACTTTCGCCTGGCGGTCCTGGTCCTGCACGTGCCGCCCCTGCGCCAGCGACCCGATGATATCTCGCCGCTGCTCGACCACTTCCTGCGCAACACCGCCACCGCCTTTCACAAGGCGGCACCCACACCCTCCAGCCCACAGATCCAACGCCTGCGGGCCCACGGCTGGCCGGGTAATGTCCGCGAAATCGCCAATCTGGCCGAACGTGCGGTGGTCCTGGGCAACCAGGTCTTCGACATGGAGATCAAACCCGCGGTCGGCGCAGACATCAGCCTGCCGCACCTGGCCGAGGGCTTCAACCTGACCCAGCACCTCGAGGAGATCGAGCGCACCATGCTCATCCGCGCAATCGAACAGACCGGCGGCGACCGCCCGGCCATGAGCCGTCTGCTCGGTCTGGAGCGAAACACCCTGCGCTACAAGCTCAACAAGTTCGGCTTGCTCGATCGCACCTGAGACGCTGCCCCATGCACCGGCCACCCGCACAGGACATTCCCCCGGAGTTCGCGCCCGACACCGCGCGCGGCGGGCTGCGCCGCGGGCTGCTGGTCATCGGTGCCTTCCTGCTCGCCATCGCGATCGGAGTCCTGGCGGTCAGCCGCACGGACCTGGGTGCCCAGGCGGTCGCCGACCTCTGGCGCCGATCCCACCCCCTCACTCTGCTCTGCGCCTTCGCCGTGATGACCTTGGCCTTCCCCTTCATGGCGCTGCGCTGGCGAGCGCTGATGCCGATCCCCGCGACGGCACCGACCCGACCATCCCCTGTGGGCCTCACCGCGATCGTGTGTGCCGGCCTGCTCCTGAACTATGCGCTGCCAGGACCGATGGGCGAGCTGGGGGCCGCCTGGTTTGCCAGTCGCCGCTACAAGCTGCCACTGGCCAGCACCCTGGCCTCGGGCGTGGCCGCTCGTCTGGTCGGGCTCACCACAGCGGCCCTGACCGCGGCGCTGGTGTGGGTCCTGGTGGACCTCCCGGTGCCCGCCGCGTACCACCAGATCGTGGGCGCGGCGGTGTTGGTCATCGGGATCGGGGGCGGGGTCATGGCCGTTCTCACCGCGCGACCCGAACCCTGGAAACGCCTGGCCCACGCGCTGCTCGGGCCGCTCTCCCGCCGACCGACGCGCCTGGGCGCCCGCCTGGCGAAGCTGGACGCAGCCTTTGGGCGAACCGCCGACGGCCTGGCCCAGGTCGCGCGCGCACGGCCACGGGCCTGGATAGAGGCCGTGGGCTGGTCCGCCGCGTCCCACCTGTCGGTGATCGCCGGGGTCGCGCTGGCCTGCAAGGCCTTCGAAGCAACCGTGAACCTCCCCGGCCTGATCTTCACCTACGCGACCACCACGGCCGGCGCTGTCGTGCTCTTCATTCTGCCAGGATCCCAGCTAGGTTGGGACGCGATGTTCATGAGCCTGCTGGCGGGCAGCGCGGGTCTGTCGCTGACCGACGCGGCCGCCATCACGCTGGTCGTACGAACCCATCACCTGCTGCTGATGGCGATCGGCGCCGCGGCGCTGGCCTGGCTCCTGCGCGACGCGGAAGAAAAGACTCCCGAACCGCCATCCACAGTTGCACCACCGGGTGATTAGGGTTGAGGCGTCGGGCTGGGGAGCGCAGCCTGCGCCCCGCACATCGACACCCCCGGAGGCACCATGTCCACCGTATTGCTCGCTCTCGCCCTGGTTCTCGGCTGCGGGTCCAAAAAGGCCCCGCCTGTCGCGGCCGCCGCCCCTGCACAGCCCGTCGCCACGCCGGCCGCCCCGCCCGCACCTGAACCCGAACCCGCAGCCCCCGAGCCTGCCCCCGAAGTCAACAACGCCGACCTGACCGTGACCCTCAAGTTCGCGGACGGCACGACCAAAACGGGTCACGTCAAGCGCATCGAACGCAGCGTCGATTTCTACGCCGAAGCCGGCTGGCTGACCGATGAAAAGAAGCTGATGATCGAGGGCGAGACCGGCACGGTCCTGCACAACATTCCGTGGACAAAGGTGCGCAGCGTCTCGGTGATCCCCGGCAAGGTCCCCGCCGACGTCAGTTGCAGCTACACGACCGACTTCACGCCGTGGATGTACGACTGCACGCTGAAGACCAGCGGCAAGCTCGTCGACACCGACAACAAGAGCTGGACCGTCTCCAACCGCCACAAGTGGCGCTTCACCTTCGATGACGACAGCCAGGTCGAGTTCTGGCTGTACAAGTTCGCGGCCCGCCAGCAGGACACGACCGTCGTCGACATGGAAACGGTCAACCCCGAGAACCTGTCGATCTACCAACAGCTCCAAGAGAAGCTCCGGTCCGAAGCCAAGAGCGGCGACTTCGTAACCAGCGTGTCCGTGCAGTAGGACCGCCGCGCGCAGGACCGGGTCAGTCGCGGTCCGCCAGCCGGCCGGCCAGCGCGTCAGCGACCAGCTCGACCCGCTGAACCTGGGATCGATCGAAGCCCCCCGGCAGCACCGGGTTCAGCAGCTCCAAGCACCCGAAGATCTGGCGCTCGAAGGCGACCGGTACACAGATCACGGCGTGGGTGTCGAAGCCGGTGATGTCATCGAAGTCCGAGCAGAAGCGCTCATCGCTGCGCGTGTCGGTCACAAGAAGGCTGGCGACGCGCTGCACGGCGAAGCCGGCGATACCGAATCCGGCGGGGATCACCGCGCCTTGGACCCCCTTCGCACGGGGACCGAAGGCGTGCAGAAAACGCAGGCGGCCGTCGGGTTCACGCTCCAAGGCGGCGCCCGCTTCGGCAGGCACCAG
>JAADHA010000091.1 GCA_013152105.1 Oligoflexia bacterium
GGCGGTGCAGGCCGTGACTGGGGCTGCGAGCCGGTCCGGTCAGGGCGTCGCGAATGCGCAGGGAGAGCGTCAAGCGCGCGTCAGTGCCGGTCTCGGCGACGTCGACCACGACCCGGGCGCTGTCGGGTACACGCCCATCCTGGCCCAGGAAGCGTGGCGCGACCACGGTCGGGAAGCGCCAGGTCCAGCCACCGGCCAGGTCTTCGTGCGGGTCGCAGGAGGGCTCCCACTGGAGCGCCTGGTCCAGCAGCAGCTCGCAGACGATCTCGGTGCCGCCGGGCAGGTTGCCGATCTCTTGGGTGAACAGGCTGCTGCGGTCCTGCTCCAGCAGGGCGGCCGTGCGGCCGTCCAGGATGGCCTCTTCAAAACGCTCGCGGGCGGCCTGCCGACCCTCGACCTGGCCCACGATGTGTTGGTCTTGCAGATCGAAGGCGTAGCCGGCGACCGCGGCATCCGCTGGGAGCGGCACCTGGTAGACCACGCGCAGGGGCTGCTTGTACGGGTTGACGAAGCGCTGGCGCAGGACCACCCGGCACAGGCCACCGGCGGCGTCGACGGTGAGTGAGCCGCCGCGGAAGGGCAGGCAGCGACCGTCGGGGCTCAGCAGGCGACCGCCGCTGGAGCGGGGGCCTTGGTGGGGATCGCTGTGGGCGGGGATCGGCATGGTGGACATCATGGCCTCCGGGGCGCGTTGGGTTCACGGGGCCAACGCAGGGCGGCGCGCTCTTGTGACAAGCGGTGCTATTTTTTTTGTTGCGTCCGCCTCCGCGAAGGAGCCCACCTGCGTTGCGCATGGCCTTTCGTGGTGTCATGGTCCAGCATCCATCCCGAGGCGTGCGTGATCCTGGTCCTGATGACCCTGCTTGGCTGTACCGCTGGCGGCGCAGCGGACGACAGCGGTTCGGCCTCCAGCACCGCGGCGGACGGCGGCACGGGCACGGGCTTGGACGGCGGCAGCCAGGGCGATCAGGCGGTGATCGAGGTCACGGGCGACGCCAGCGTGGACCTGGACAGCTACGTCGGCACCGAGCGCTTCGCCCTGACCGACGCCACGGGCACCGAGCTGTGCGCGATCCGCGTCGATCTGGCCAGCACGGCGACCCGCGACGATTGCCCGGACTGCGTGTGGGCCTTTGATGTCGCCGCGACCGGCTCAACGGTCGAGCTGGACCAGCGTTGCGCGGACGGGGGCCTTGTCGCCAAGGATCTGGCCGCGACGCCGCGGGCCTATGGCTATGCCGAGGAGTACATCGGCCACAGCAGCGTGCTCATGGTGGACGTGGACGGGCGCTGGCAGGGGGTCGCCTACGCTGGCTGGGACCAAGCCAGCGGCGCATTCAGCTACACCTACGATCAGGAAGAGCTGACCCTGCCGTGATGGAGTTTCACCTGTGATTCTTGGTCTCTTGCTTGCCTGCACCGGTGGCTTTCCCGCCTCGGTCAAGGTTCAGGCCAACCCCAACGACCCGCTGGGCGCGCTAGTCACCGTAGGGGCGGTCGGCGAGTCGGGCCTGACGGCCTGGGTCGAGTCGACGGTCGATGGCGACACGCTGGACGGCCCGGAGACAAGCCTCTCCGCCTCGGACAAGACGACCCTGGTCGTGCGGGGTCTGTTGGGAGGGCAGACTGCCGAGATCACCGTCGTCGCCACGGACGGCGGTCAGCGTTGGACCAGCCCGACTCGCGATCTCGACGTGCCCGCCTTGCCCTCGGACTGGCCGGTCTGCACCGTCACGACATCGGACCCGGCGTGGCTGGAAAACGACAACGCCGGTCCCTCGGCCGTGGTCTGCTCCAACGGGGTCCTGCGCCAGGCGCTCACCGGGGTCTCCTACTGCGTGGATCTGAAGGGTCGGCCGCGCTGGTCCCTGGCTCACGCGACTGGCCTCATCATGCGGGTCGTGCGATCGCTTCCCGACGGGGGGCACGCCGCGGTCGGCTACGACCAGTCGGCCCTGGTGATCTTCGACGCCCAGGGTCGCGAGACCGGCTGGTACACACCAACCTGGTTCGCGGACCAGACCCGCTTCGTACACGACTGGATCGACGGCCACGAGCTGCTTGTGCTGAACGAGGGGCCTTGGCAGGGTGCGGTGGTCATCCTGACCAGCACCTGGGACGAGGTGAGCCCGGACACCTGGCGCCTGGGCTACGGCATCATCGTGTTCGATCCCGTTAGCGAGACCGTCCTGTGGGACTGGTCGGCCCACGGCAAGCTGGGGGACGGCGTGCCCATCGACCCGGCCATCGACTACGACCGCCTGGGTACCAGCGCGACCGACCCCGAGCGCTTCATGCACAGCAACGCCCTGGTCTATCGGCTGCTCCCTGACGGCAGCCCCGAGTTCTGGATGAGCGTGCGGCACCAGGATTGGATCATCGCCATCGACCCCGACACCGACGCCGTCCGGTGGCGGCTGGGCCTGGGCGGGGACTTCACGCTGGTCGACGACCTGGACGCCGCTACACCTGTACCCCTCAGCGATGCCGACTGGTTCTTTGCCCAGCACGGGCCTGCCATCGAGTCCCAGGATGGCGACCGCGTCCGCATGATCCTGTTCGACAACGGCAAGTGGCGGCCGGGGCTGACCGAGGACGAGTGGTATAGTCGCGCCCTGGAGCTGACCCTGGACCTGTCGACGATGCAGGCGGCACCGGGCTTTATCTACGGTGACCCCTCCGGTCCCGACAGCTTCTTCGCGTTGGGAGGCGGCAACGCGGCCCCGATTGGCGATGGCAGCACCGTCCAGGTCCTCAAGGGTTGGGATGCCACCGCCGTGTCGCATATCAGCTACCCCCAGGGCGACCTGCTCTGGCGCTGGGAATGCCCGGATCTGCCCGATGAGCAGGAGCAGTACCGGGCGATCTACCTGGGGAGCGTCTACGAGTAGGTCCGGGCCGGCGTCGCTGTGGCTGGTCGCTGGCGGCTGGTTTCGCCCCTCGCTCTGTGACGGGCAGGTGTGAAGTCCGCGAACTCGTTGACCATAGCGGATTGCGCGGGTAGCTTCCGCGCCCAACCGGCCAACCCAGAAGGGCGAGAGGGGGGGTGTAGACCCCTCGCAATCCTCGATAGAGCCACTGGTCATCCAGTGCGGCTTGTCCACGCTTCCGCGGAGAATCCATGAAGATCACGCTCATCAGCCCGTACCCCGACGTCACCAACTACGGGATCCGCACCCTCTCGGGCGTGCTCAAGCAGCACGGGCACCAGTCCCAGATGATCTTCATGCCCGACTTCGCGGGCGACGGTGAGTACGCGCACGTCGAGAAGGACGAGAACCGCTACAGCCCCGATGTCATCGACCGGATGATCGAGCTGGTCAGCGAGTCCGATATGGTGGGGATCACCTTGATGACCCACTACTTCGACAGCGCCAAGCAGATCACCCGCGCGGTCAAGGAACGCCTTGGGATCCCGGTCATCTGGGGCGGCTTCCACCCCAGCGTTCGGCCGGACGAGTCGATCAAGCACGCCGACTACGTGGCCATCGGTGACGCCGAGGACTTGATCCTGCAGCTCATCAACAAGCTGGAGGCAGGCCAGGGCAATGACCTGCACGACATCAAGTCGCTGATCTGGCGCAAGGACGACAACACGGTCGTGCGCAATATGGTGGGCAGCCTGGAACAGGATCTGGACCTGTACCCGGCGCCTGACTTCGATCACGACGACCAGTGGTACCTCTTCGAGGGGGAACTACTGCCTTCCAGCAACGATCTGCTGCGTCGCTACCTGCACAACGGCACCATCAGCCGCATGTTCGGCCTGACCGGCTACCAGACCATGACCGGTCGGGGCTGCCCCCACGCCTGCACCTACTGTGGCAACAGCTTCTACCGCGACCTGTACAAGCGCCAGCGCTACGTGCGCTATCGCAGCGTGGACCACACCATCGCCGAGCTGGTGGATGTCAAGAAGAAGTTCCCCTTCATCAACTTCTTCTGGTTCAGCGACGACAGCTTCTTCGGTCGCCCTCTCCCTGACATGCTGTACTTCTGCAAGGAATACAAGCAGAAGATCGGCGACCCTTTCTACCTGCTGGGCAGCCCTGGCACCATCACCGACGAAAAGTACGGTGCCCTGGTGGACGCCGGGCTCTTGTGCATCCAGATGGGGGTCGAGCACGGCTCGCCGCGTATCCAGAAGATGTTCAAGCGCTCGACCATGGGCAACGACAAGATCATCAAGTCGGCCGAGATCATCACCAAGTACGCCGACCGGACCGCGCCCCCGCAGTACGATCTGGTCTACGACCTTGCTTATGAGACGCTGGACGACAAGCTGGCGACCCTGGAGCTGATCAGCAGGCTGCCCAAGCCCTACCGGCTGCAGGTCTTCTCGATCATCTACTACCCGGGCACATCGCTGCACACGATCGCCGAGCGCGATGGCTTGGTGAACGACGAAAAGGCTGAGATTTACGACCGGATGTACTCCGAGCGGCACGACAGCTACACCAACACGCTGCTCTTCCTCACCCGATCCGGCAAGTTCCCCAGTCCGCTGCTCAAGTTCCTGATCGATCGTCGGGTCGTCGAGGTCATGACCAGCGACTATATGGAGCCGGCGGGCAAGGTCTTCCAGGGTGCGCTCGACACTTTCCGAAAGGTCTTCCGCAACGAGACCGTGGCGCGGGCCAAGGCGCTGGGCACGATTACGGGCAAGGCCAAGGAGTTCGACGCTCGGCTCACCGGCATGACCGGTGCTGACGCCGGCGCGGCGGCTCCCACGCGCGAGTCGGCTTAGTGCCGCCAGCCAGCGGGGTTCTCTTGACCCAGCGTCTGCTCATCCGCGCGGCTTCGGCCCCTGACGCCGAGCCCGTGGCGCTCCTTCGGGCCGCTGTCCTGGCCGAGGAACGCTGGTTTCTGGCCGCTCCAGACGAGGTGGATCTCTCACCGCGGGCGCTGGCCCAGGACCTGGCGATGCTGGATCGTCGCCCCAACAGCCGCGTCTTCGTGGGCCTGCGAGGGGACCGGCTGGTCGCCGTCTGCTGGCTTCGCGGCGAGACCCTGCGCCGGGTCGCTCACCAAGCGACCCTTGAGCTGATGGTTAGCGCGGACCAGCGCGGCCGCGGGGTTGGCCGCCGCATGCTGAAGCACGCCCTGGCCTGGGCCGAGGGCCAGCCGGAGCTGTCCCGCCTGGCGCTGTCGGTGATGGCCGACAATGCCCGTGCCATCACGCTTTACCGTGCCCACGGATTCGTAGAGGAGGGGCACCGTCGCGGCTCGGTTCTCGAGGCCGACGGCACCTTGCGCGACGACCTGCTGATGGCCCGCGGCGTCTAGCCTAGTCGCGCGGGATGGCGGCGCTGGCGTTCTGTGCGATCCGCTTCAGGACGGTCTCCAGCTCGCGGCGCAGGATCGTGCTGTCCAGCACCGCACCCAGCAGGCGGCCGGGTTGGTAGTCCAGGTGAATCGTGAGCAGCGTGTTCGTAGAGGGCTTCATCGTGCGCAGGCTGTAATTCAGCGATCCGGCCAGGCGGCGGCCTTCTGTGCGGCACAGGATGCGCCGGCCTCCGTGGCTGTCGTCCTTGCGGTCGAACACGTAGCGGAGCGGGCGATCCACTGGCTTGCTGGGGACCTTGCCTTCGTAGCTCTGGTCGTCGAGCTTGCGCAGATCCCGGAGCGCCCCGTTGAGGAGGGCCTGATGGTGGGCGGGCTCACCCAGCCAGTCGAAGACCGAGTCCCGACGGATCCCTTCGAGGAGGATGTCGGTCGTGATGACAGTCATGGCGGACCCTTGGTTGACGGTTCCTGAGGCAGGCACGCTATCACGGCGCCACATCGCCGCCCGCGAAGTCCGACGGGTTAGCCACGGGCCATGCTTGCGGTCATCCCCTACTTCTCGCCTCTGAGCTTCTCCATCGGATCCTGGACCCTGGGTGCCTGGGAGATCCTGGTCGCGCTGTCCTTTATCTGCGGGCTGGAGATCGCCCGCGCCCGCGCGATCAAGCTGGGCCTGGACGTGCGCGACATCGTCGATGGCGTCGTCGTGACCGTCGGGATGGGCTTTGTCGGTGGCCACATGCTCCACGTCCTCGGCTACCACCCCGAGCTGATCCAGCAGGACGGCTGGTTGACGATCTTCAAGGTGTGGGGCGGCCTGTCCAGTACCGGCGGCTTCTTGGGGGCGACCCTGGGTTCGGTGCTGTTCTACAAGGTCTTTCGCAAGCGCGACTACTGGCTACACGCCGACCAGATCGCCTTCGCTTTTCCCTTCGCCTGGGTCATCGCGCGGATGGGCTGCTTCTCGGCCCATGGCCACATCGGTCGCAAGAGCGACTTCTTTCTTGCGGTCGACTTCCCTGATGGACCGCGCCACGACCTGGGTCTGGACGAAGCGCTGATCACGGCGGTGATCGCGATCACCTTCTTTGCCCTTCGGAATCGTAAGGTCAAGCCTGGGTTCTTTTTGGCCTTGTTGGTGACCATGTACGCGCCCGTCCGCTTCGGCCTGGACTTCCTACGCAACACGGACCTCAGCAATGCCGACCTGCGCTACAGCGGCCTGACCCCGGCCCAGTGGATCATGTTGGGGCTCTTCGCGGTTGGCGTCTGGCTGGTGTGGCGGCTCAAAGGCCAGTCCCGGATCCCTGACCCGACCGAGGGTCATGCCGAGCAGCCTCCGGGTTGATGGGGGGCTTCCGGGCCGGTCATTCGCCGGGCGGCTCTTCAGGCCCTTGCCCAGGCTGTCCCAGCCCCTCGTCGTCGGTGCGCCACTCGGCCTCGCGCCGGTAGATCGTGCGCGCCGTGATCCCCAGCAAGCTGGCAGCCAGGGCCTTGTCGCCATCACACTGGGCGAGGGTGGCCTCGATCATCGTCCGCTCGACATCCTTGAGTGGTGTGCCGGGGGCGAAGCTGAGGACCAGGGGGGATGCCTTGACCTGCCGAAGCTCGCGCGGCAGGTCGGCGATGCCGATCAGGTCCCTTCGGGCGAGCACGACCGCCCGCTCCAGTGCGTTCTCCAGCTCGCGCACATTGCCCGGCCAGGACCAGGCGAGCAGCGCGTCGAGGGCGTCATCGCTCAGGCCCGCGATCGCGCGGCGGTTGCGCTCGGCGTGGCGGGCGATGAAGTGGCGGGCCAGCAGCGGAATGTCGTCGCGGCGGTCGGCCAGCGGCGGCAATTCCAGGCGGATCACGTTGAGGCGGTAGTAGAGGTCCTGGCGCAAGGCACCCTGGCGCACTGCCAACTCGGGGTCGCGGTTGGTCGCCGCGATGATGCGCACGTCCGACTGGAGGGTGTGCGTGCCGCCGACCCGCTCGTACTCGCCGTCTTGGAGGACGCGCAGCAGCTTGACCTGGACCGCGGGGCTCATCTCGGTCACCTCGTCCAGGAAGAGGGTGCCG
>JAADHA010000052.1 GCA_013152105.1 Oligoflexia bacterium
GGGCGCCTGAGGCGCTGTGGGCATTCCTTCGCGGTGGCGTGAGGAGCCATCAGCCATCTGAATGAGCCGCGCCAGGGATTCAGAATCGAGCGCTTGAGAGGAAATGGATCCCGCACTGGGCCACTGCGTGAAGTCGGGTGGGTGGTCAAATGCTGGGCCAGGAGAGGGGTTCTCCAGAGAGCCGTGGGCATCGACATCGACCCCGTCACTGTGATGGTAACGCCAATTCAGCAGCATTCGTCGAGCCCCATTTCAGCCACCACTCCGCGAAGCACAATTACAGCAGGTCTGGATTCTGTCAAGATCGCCCCACCGCACCAAGGCGTTAGCACCAAGCGGTCCCCTCGGAGTGCTCATGCGCCTGCTCCCACCAGCCTGTCGGCTCGCCGCCATGCTGCTGCCCATGGTCTCTGTCTGGGCCTGCGGCGGCGGCTCGCAGGACACCCGCACCACTCCGGGTCCCGACTTCCGACAGGACACCGATGTCAGCTTCACCGGCTTCATCAACGGCGACACGGTCCAGAGCCCCTTCCTGCTGGGCTACCAGGCCGGCTCGGACGTGGCCGATGTGCGCCTGGATCTCGATGGCGACGCCTTCTTGGACCTGACCGCTGTCCCCCAGGACGGCGCAGGCCAGTTCGCCATCACGCTGGACCCCGGCCGCTACCGCTTCACGGTGGTCGGCCTGAATGGCGACGGCGCGCAGCTCTCCGACTACTCGATCAGCCTGCGGGTGGCCGAGGCGGACCAACCCTGGGTCAGCATCGTCTCCCCCAGCGACGGGGCCCTGGTTCAGAACCCGGTGAGCTTCGTGGTCAGCGCCAGCGATGACGTGGACGCTGTCACGCTCTCCGCTGACGGCTGGGACTTGGGCACTCTCGCGCCCGGCGACATCCTGTCCTATGAATTCAGCGGCACCGGCTACGCCCGCGATGTCCAGGCCGATGCCTATGACAGCGCGGGCGCCCTGCTGGCCAGTGACACGATCTCGCTGACGGTCGACCCCGGTACCAACCCCGTCGACAGTGACTTCAACGCCACCGTGCTGAAGATGCTCGCCACCTACCCGACCGACGGCAGCTACGGCTACTACTGGCCCAGCGACAGCGACTGGGCGGGCACCACCCAGGACATCCGCTATCGCGACACCCTGGTGGCCCAGGGCGATCCCGAACACCGCAGCTACTGCAGCGGGATCACCTGGGAGACCTTCATGCGGGCCTGGACCCAGATCGACCTCCAGACCGGCGGGGACGGCACGCTCAACGGGATGACGGTCGACGATCTCTACGACTTCCGCACGGACTGGTATGTCCGGGATCTGTGGGGGGACGGCGTGGGTCTGGCGGTCGAGAACTACGGCATCGGCGAGCGGGTCACGGACTGGGCCGACGTGCGACCTGGCGACTACGTCCAGATCTGGCGCTACAGCGGCAGCGGTCACACCTTCGTGTTCATCGACTGGCTCACCGACGATGATGGCGCCATCACCGGTCTGCGCTACTGGTCCAGCCAGGGCAGCACCGACGGCATCGCCTATAACGACGAGGACTTCGGCAGCGGGGGCAGCGACATCGACCCCAACTACTTCTTCGTGGCCCGCGTCTACACGCCCGACAACTGGGTGCCCTGGTTCTAAGCCGCCCCTGGCGGTCCAGCGCGCTGGCATGCTCAGCGCGATAGACGCGGCCTCATGAGAATTGTTCGTCCTCTCGTCCAGACGGTCGGAGACCTCGGTCACCGGGTGCGCGACCTCAACCGGCTCCAAGAGGTCGCCCGGATCCTGGTTCGCAACGGCCTGGGAATGCTGGTCGCTGGGGTGGACATCCCGGGCTTTACGGGATGGAATGACAAGTCCAGCGTCCCACGGATCTTCCAGAGCACGCCCGACCGGGTCGTCCACGCCATCGATCAGTTGGGTCCCACCTACGTCAAGCTGGGCCAGGTGCTGTCAACCCGCCCAGACCTGCTCCCGGCGGACTACATCACCGCCCTGGAGTCCTTGCAGGACGATATCGCTCCGCTGCCTTTCTCCGACATCCAGGCCCAGCTCGAAGATCAGCTCGGCGCCGCCTGGCGGGAACATCTCGCCGTCCTGGATGAGACTCCCCTGGCCACGGCCAGCATCGCCCAGGTCCACCGGGCCTCGCTGTACGACGGACGCCAGGTCGTGCTCAAGGTCCAGCGCCCCGGGATCGGCAAGAAGATCGAGGCCGATCTGCACATCCTGGTCTTTCTCGCTCGGCGCGCCCTGATCGAGTACCCCGAGGTCAAGGCCTTCGACCCACTGGGCGTGCTCGATGAGTTCGAGCGCAGCATCGAAGCCGAGCTGGACTTCGAAGAAGAAGCCCGGCACATGGAGCGCTTCCGGCGGATGTTCGCCGACAAGACCAACATCGTCCGTGTGCCCTACGTAGTCGACGAGCTCTCCACCCAGCGCGTGCTCTGCATGGAGTACCTGCCCGGCACCAAGATGCGACGGGCACGCGAGGCCGGTCACGACATGCAGGTCGTGGGTGAGCGCTACCTGGAGGTCGCCTACGATATGCTCTTCGAGTACGGCTACTTCCACGGCGACCTGCACCCCGGCAACGTGGTCGTCATGGAAGACAATGTCCTGGGTCTGCTGGACTTCGGCATGGTCGGGCACCTCACTGAAGACATGCGGGCCAACGTGATCCAGACCATCTACGCGCTTCTGCGCGGAGACTATCGGACGGTGGCCCGGGTTTTTTATGAGGTCGCGATCAAGGACGAGCGCGTCGACTACCGGACGCTGGAGCGCCACACCATCGACCTGATGGACAAGTACTGGTCCGGTGAGTCGATCAAGGAGATGCGCATCGGACCCTATGTGTTGGAGCTGGCAACCCGCTCGGCACGGGTCGGCGCCCGCGTGCCAACCTCGTACACCATGTTCTTCAAGGCGATCGTCACCAGCGAAGGCCTGGCCAAGACGCTGATCGAAGAGGTGGACCCACTCCAGGCGGCTGAACCCTATATCCGCCGCTTCATGGCCCGTCAGCTCTCCGCTGAACGGGTCAAGGACGACCTGATCTACACTGGCTTCGCGCTGTCCAGCCTGTCCCGCCGCCTGCCCGGCAGCCTCGCGCAGTTCATGGACGATGTCGAAGCCCAGCGCCTGCTGCTCAACGTAGCCGACCCCGACGCAGAGCTGAATCGAGCCTCGGCGGATCGACGGGTCAACCGAGGGCTCGCCACCGCGCTCAGCATCGCCGCTTTTTTCTGCGGCACCCTTTCCCTCTTTGCCAGCCCCTTCCACCCCTGGGGCGTACCGATCATCACCATCGTCTTCTACCTGGCGGGGATCGCCATCGGCGCGGTCGCCCTGCTGATGGTGGCGCGCAATCGCGGCCCCATGTAGGCCGCAGCCCGGGCCATGGAGTTCAGGCCGGCGGGCGAAAAGTATAGGCGCCCAGCACCCGGGCCACGCTGTTGCCGTAGCCGTCAAAGATCTCCACCGGCACGCTGAGGTCGACCCGCCCCCGTGTCGCCAGGCCAGCGGTGACGGCATCCGCCATCTCGTCGGTGATCTCGGCATGGGCCGTGATGCGAGCCTGGGCCGGACGGCGATAGCGAATCTCGGCGGCGCGGGCCCGCAGCCGCAGGCCCACCAGGTCGGGGTGGGTCGCACAGGCCGCGCTGGCCGCGGTCTCGGCCAGGACGAAGATGGCGCCAGCGTGCATGCTGCCCATATGGTTGGAGCAGTTGAGTTCAGTCCCCAGGGAGAGCACCACGCGGCCGGGCGCGTAGTCTTCCACCTGGACGCCCACGTGGGCGACAAAGGGGACTTGATCGAGTATCTGCTGGAGCGACATGGCCCGCCGATGATGCCACGCGGCAGGCGACGTGTGGGTGTCGACCCGACACTCGGAAGCGTGAGCGGTGGTGTTAGGGGGCGTGAAGCCAGCCATCACCGGCGTGGCGCGCCGCGCGCCAGCCCCGCCCTCGGCTCTCGATCTTCACGCTAGGACGCACCTCATGGGTCTGGCCCCCGAGACGACCCTGCCCGACGGCCGCGTGGACGCCAAGAGCCTCAACCTGTCGGGGATTCGCCAACTCGTCGAAGGAATCGGCAAGGAAGACTGGCGCGCCTTGCAGATCTACAAGTGGATCTGGAAGCGCGGCGCGTCTTCCTTCCACGATGTGGACTCCATCTCCAGGCAGGCTCGCGCCGAGCTGGACCACCGGGCCTGGCTGCCCATGCTGGACCTGGCGACGCGCCTGGACAGCGAAGACGGCACGCGCAAATACGTGTGGCGGCTCTCTGACGGCGCCTACATTGAGAGCGTGCTCATCCCCGACGAAGAGCACCCCGGCGGCCGACGGCTGACCCTGTGCGTCAGCAGCCAGGTCGGCTGTGCGATGGCCTGCCGCTTCTGCCTGACCGGCGACCTGGGCCTGAAGCGCCACCTGTCGGCCAGCGAGATCGCCAACCAGCTCTTGCAGGTGCAAGCAGACCTGGGCGCGAATCGACGAATCACCAACGTCGTGCTCATGGGCATGGGCGAGCCTCTCCACAACCTGGACCCGGTCATCATTGCCACTCAGAACATGATGCACAACGACGCCATGGGCATGTCGCACCGCAAGATCACGGTCTCCACGGTGGGACTGGTCCCCGCGATGAAGGAACTCACGGCCCGCTCGCCGGTCAACATCGCGGTCAGCCTCAACGCCACGACCCAAGAACAGCGTCGCCAGATCATGCCGATCACAGCGCGCTGGTCTCTGGCCGAGCTGATGGACTGCTGCAAAGCGCTACCCCTGCCCAGGGCCAAGCGGATCACCTTTGAGTACGTGATGTTCAAGGGCTTCAACGACCAAATGGACGACGCCCAGCGCTTGGTGGAGCTGATGCAGGGCATGCGCTGCAAGCTCAACTTGATCCCCTACAACGAGAACCCCCAGCGCGATCTGCGGCGCCCCAGCGACCTGACGGTGTGGCGCTTTCAGGACCTGCTGGTGTCCCGCGGCATTCACACCTCGGTCCGCCGAACCCGCGGGCGCGACATCTCCGCCGCCTGTGGCCAGCTCGGCGGCGCGGGGCACCTGGCTGATCGGGTCTCCGCCGCTGACCCCTCCGCTGCCTGGCGCGCCGCGCAGATCCAGGCAGCGCGCCGCGGCGAGACCCGCCACATCGAGGATGGCAAGGGTGACCTGCTCGGCAGCCCCTCTCGGAGTTCCCGCGCCACAGACCCGCCCACCACTGTGACAGAATCCGCCTTCCCCAACGCATAGGCGTCCCCTCTCCTGGAGCCCACAATGAACTCTGATACCCATCTTCGCATCGGCGTCATGGGGGGCAGCGGCCTCTACGACATCGACGGTCTCACCGATCTGCACCAGGAAGAACTGCACACACCCTTCGGAGACCCAAGCGACACCTACATGATCGGCCGCTACGGCGACCTGGTCTCGGCCGACGGTCGACCTGTCGATCTGGTCTTCCTGCCCCGCCACGGCCGCGGCCACGTGCTCAACCCCAGCGAAGTCCCCTATCGGGCAAACATCTGGGGGATGAAGAAGCTCGGCGTGAACTGGCTTATCAGCATCTCCGCCGTCGGTTCCCTCAAGGAAGAGATCGTCCCGGGTCATATGGTTCTCATCGACCAGTTCATCGACCGCACCAAGGGCGTGCGCGCGAGCACCTTCTACGAGGGCGGCATCGTCGGCCATGTGGGTTTCGCGGATCCCGTCTGTGAGACCCTGCGCGGCATGCTGCTCACCGCCGCAAGAGACGCGGGTGCGGTGGTTCACGACGGGGGCACCTATGTCTGCATGGAGGGCCCCCAGTTCTCGACCCGCGCCGAGAGCAAGCTGTATCGGTCCTGGGGGGCCAGCGTCATCGGCATGACCAACCTGACCGAGGCCAAGCTGGCCCGAGAAGCCGAGATCTCCTACGCCACCGTCGCCATGTCGACCGACTACGACTGCTGGCACCAGGGCCATGACGATGTCACGGTCGAAGCCGTCATCGCGGTGATCCAGGCCAACGTCGCCACGGCGCGCGCCATCATCGCGGCCGCGGCACCGCGCATCGCCGCTCATGCCGGCCCGGCCCCGGTCCAGGGCTGCATGGAATTCGCCATCATGACCACCAAGGATCGGATCCCGGCGGACCGACGAGACGCCCTGCGACCACTGATCGGTCGCTACCTGTAGCGTTCGTCAGTCGAACGAGGCATTCTCTGTGCATCGTCAGTCCGTCGCGCTCCGGCCAAGCTGACGCTCTTCTCCCAACCCCAGCGACGAAGCCATGTCTCCCAACATCCTCAGCCTGATCCTGGTCTCATTGCTCGCTGGCTGCGTCTCGACCCAGAAACAGACCATGGCCCAGTCCAACGCCGAGCTCGGTGCCGCCTACCTGCGCGAAGGCGACGGCGCTGGTGCCCTGAAGGTGCTTCAAAACGCCGTACACCAGGATCCGCGCAACTGGGAAGCCTGGAATCGCCTTGGCCTGGCCTACTGGGCACAGCGCGATCTTGACCAGTCCGAGACCGCCTTCAACCAGGCGGTCCGCCTGGTCCCCGACAACGCCGAAGTCCGCAACAACTACGGCTTGATGCTGATGGCCAAGGGACGCAACGAAGAAGCGATCGAGAGCTTCGAAATCGCAAGTAAGGACCTACTCTATCGCAAGCCCGCCATCGTCCTCAGCAACCTGGGCCAGGCCCTGTACCTGGTGGGGCGCTACGACGAAGCCTTGGACGTGCTGGATCAGGCCCTCCAGCGCACGCCAGGCTTGTGCCAGGCCCTGTTCAATCGCGCACTGGTCTACCAGAAGATCGACCGCATGGACGGTGCGCTGGACTCCTTTGAAGCCACGATCCGGTCCTGCGGGGACACCGCAATCGGGTCCTACTACCACGCCGGCACCTTGCTGATCGCCCGTGGTGACCGCGACTCGGGTTGCGCCTACCTGGCGACCGCCATCGAGCAGTCGCGGGCCGGCGGCAACCTGTACCAGGCCGCGACCAAGGCCAAGGCCATGGGCTGCCCCTGATGGCGCGATGGGGGTCCAGATGATCATGGATCTACGCCAGGAACGTCGACGACGGGGCCTGTCCCTGGAGCAGGTCGCGCAGCGCAGCCGAATCCCAGTTCAGTACCTCCGCGCGCTGGAGACCGGCCACTACACCGATGTCCCGCAGGGGCCCTTCCTCGACGGCTATCAGCGCCAATACCGAGAATTCCTGGGCGCGACGACTCTGGACGCCGTCACGCCACGGCCCAACCTGGAGGTCGATCCCGCCCTGGCCCCCGACCTGGCCCCCGACCT
>JAADHA010000604.1 GCA_013152105.1 Oligoflexia bacterium
CCTGATGTTCCAGCGGAACCAACTCCAGCTCCAACTCCAACTCCAGCTCCAACTCCAACTCCAGCTCCAACTCCAACTCCAGCTCCAACTCCAGTCGAGACGTCGGCGCCGCCGGCCGATAGTGATCTGGACCTGGGGGCTTTGCTCGCCGACGCGGTCGCCAGCCACGACGGTCATGATCGTGGCGACCCGCCTCCTCCGCCACCATCCGATCCCGACTCGCCCAGTCAGACCACGACCGATGCATCTGCCGGATCAGGCGACTCGGACCATCCGCTCGCCGCGCATCTGGCCGAGATCGCTCGGCGCATGCAGGGCGCCAAGAACTACTTCGATCTGCTGGGCGTGCCCTGGGACTCCTCGGTCGATGATTTTCGAAAGGCCTACACGGATCTGGCCCGCGAGCTGCATCCAGACCGCTACCACGACGGCGACGACCAGCTCAGGGACCTGGCCACGGGGCTCTTCGACCAGATCCGCGCGGCCTGGGAGATCCTCGGCAGTGACACCAAGCGGCAGGAATATATCGACGTCGCGATCCATGGAAAGAAGACCGCCGAAGAAGAAGCGATGGAACAACTCAACGCTTACTGGGCGGCTGACGATGCCTTTCGCAAGGGGCTCACGATCTTCCACAACGGAGGGATCCGCCAGGCCCACGCCCTGTTCCGGCAGGCAGCCAAGGCCGTCCCCGATGAGCTGGAGTTCCAGGCCTACTATGGCTACACGACCTTCTCGCTGAATCGGACCAGCGATCCAGACGCGGCCGGTGTCGGGCTGTCGCTCTTGCGCGACGTTCTCGAGCGCAACAAGACCCAGGAACGCCAGCTCGACGCCGGCTGGGTGCTGCTGGGCCGCGCCTTTCGCGAACAGAATCAGCTCGAGAATGCCCGCAAGGCCGTCGTTCAGGCGCTGCGGATCAACCCGTCCAGCGACTCGGCGACGCGCGAGATGCGCCGCATCGAGCGGGCGCAGGGCAAGGGCAGGGGCAAGAAGGGCGGCTTCTTGTCGGGCCTCTTCGGCCGAAAATAGGCGCCGTTTTTTTTGGGGCTTCAACCGGTCGGGTTCAGGTCGCGAAACCGTGTGCTCGGAAGACCCGGTCCACCGCATCGATGACCTGCCGCACGTAGACCCGCTTGTCCAGGTAGGTGCCAGCGAAGAAGCTGCGCTTGAAGCCGTGGATGATCGTGTGCCGGAGCTGGTCGGGGGTCAGCTTGAAGGCGTCGACCGCCAGGCGCAACTCGTCGGTCACCGTCGTGTGGCTGACGAGCCGGTTGTCGGTGCAGATCGTGGCGGACAGCTTCTTGTCGACCATATAGTGCAGCGCGTGATCGGCGACGCAGCCGATGGTCGGGTTGGTCTGGAGGTTGCTGGTGATGCACACCTCGATCGTGATGCGGCGGTCGGCGATGTACTCGGCCAGCGCCTCGACATAGGCGTCGGGGTCTCCGACCGCGGGACCGCACAGTTCGGGTGAGAACAGGTGGTAGCCGTGACCGATTCGCTCAGCGTGCAGGCGGGTGATCGCGTCGTAGATGCTCTCGGGGCCGTAGGCTTCCCCGGCGTGGACCGTCCGCATGAGGAAGTGCTGGTGGCAGTAGTCGTAGGCGTCGACGTGGTCGTGTGCGGGGTAGCCGTCTTCCTGGCCGGCCAGGTCGAAGCCGACGATGGGGATGCCCAGGCGGTCGCGGCAGGACACCGCGGCTCGCGCCAGTTCCAAGCTGGCCATGCCGAAGATCTGGCTTCGCGGGGCCTGGTCGAGCACCTGGCAGAGCCGGTCGTACCAGGCCGAGAAGGCGCCGGTGAACATCCGCATCGCGCAGACGATGATCCCGTAGCGAAACGGCGGGTCGCGGCCATCGCGCACGCCCTGGGACCCGTTCTCCTCGACCTGGGCGCGCGCCATCCCGCGGTTCACCGCGGTCAAGACCGCGTCGAAACCCATCGAGTCCGACATGTGGAGCTGCGGCGCGAAGCGGACCTCGATGTAGCGCACGCCCTCGTTGATGTTGTCCCAGGCCAGCTCGTAGGCCGCGCGTTCCAGGGCTTCGGGGTCTTGCAGGACGGCGCAGGTGTAGGCGAACCCCTGGAGGTATTCGCCCAAGCTGTCGTAGCGGTCCTTGAAGACCAGCTCGGACATCCCGCTGACCGAGGTGGAAGGCAGGGGTACACCCCGCTTTTCAGCCAGGTCGATGAGGGTTGGAAGGCGAAGGGAGCCGTCGAGATGGACGTGGAGGTCCGTCTTGGGGAGGGCGCGCAGGAGGTCGTCAGGCAGGTCAGTGGGCCGATGCATCCGGGTGGCTAACCGCCAGCGGCTCGTTCGTCGGCACAGCCGCCGGGTCGGTTTGGCGCGTCTGGCACTCGTCTGCTGTCCGCTTGCCTGGATCGGGCGGCTTCGCTATGCCCCTGATTCCTCGGTGGCACGGCCCTTGGCCAGCCTGTACCGACCGCCAACAAGGAGTGAGTCCAATGCTGGAGCTTCCCGGAACGATGCGCGAGTGGATCATCGATCAGATCGACGAGAACTTCGAAGCCGTGGGCGCCGAGGGAACCGATGAGCAGTACGCCCAAGCGGTACTCGATGCCATCGAATTCGTCGCCGAGGAACACGCCGACGAGATTGGCGATGAGATCGTGAGTCACCTCGAAGCGTCGGGCGAGCTGGACCACAGCTTGAAGGACACCCTGACCGAGGGCTTCAGCTCGGACCCCGACATCGACTACATCGGCGCCAAGGTGATGGGCGCGGTCGAGCGGCTGTGTCATATCGAGTGGGAAGAAGAAGCCGGCGTCGACTACTTTACGGAAGAGGACGAGTACTGAGCCCACGTCTCTGGGCTCGCTACTCGGCCGGTGATGCGGCGTCCTGTGCGGCGTCCTGTGCGGCGTCCTGTGCGGCGCGTTCCGCGTCGATGTCCACCCGCTCGACCCGACCGTCAGTGACTCTGGCGATGCCGTAAAAGCTCAGTTTCCCGTCGTGCAACTTGTAGCTGGTACACCATGCCGGTTCGGCCACGCCTTCAGCGTCGAGGTGGATCGGTCCCGACGCGCCGGTGACACGGACCTTGGCCAGGGCCTGCTTGACGGCGGCGCGCAAGGTTTCCGATGGCGATGGCTTTGAGCTTTGTAGGGCTGCAACCAGTAGAGTTGCGGCATCATAGGCGTTGATGGCGACAGCCGGCGGCTCGGTACGGTGCTCGATGCGCCAGCGGTCCACAAGTTCTTCGTCCAGCGCCGGGCGATCCTGGCTGGTGACGATGGCACCTTCTCCGGCGTGACCAGCCGCCGCGGAAAAGCGTGGGTCGTAGATGCCGATTCCCAGGAAACTGGCGCGGCCCCCAAGCTGGCGCAGCGCGCGCAGCAGGTTGCCGCCATCGCTCGGCGAGCCGGTGAATACCAGCCAGGACGCTCGGATTGTTCGCACGCGGTCGGCCTCGCGGGCCATCAGGCGCGGATCGATGGCCACGATGCCGCGACTGCGAGGGCCCAGCTCGCGCTCGGCGGCGTTGCTGATCTCGGTGGAGTTGCCCGATCCATCGTGGACCACCACCGCGCTGCCCTGTCCCATGAAGGCGGTCGCACAGCGCACGTGCCGGTCTGCGCCAGCCAGCACCCGGGGCAGCCCCGCGATGGAGGCGGGTGCGGCCATGACCACGGCCAGGTCCGTTCCGGCCCAGCCAGCGCCCCAGCGCTCCGCTCCGACCTGGGTGACGTGGGCGACAACGCCGAAGATGCGGTCGTCGTTGCGGGCCGTCGGGACCGGGTCGCCGAGCTGTTCGTCGATCACGACCACGTCGACTCCAGGCGGCACGGCCAGGCGAACCCCGTCGACCGCGGCCCGTCCCTTGGCTGCGCTGGGGCCGGTCATCGGCACAGACACGCCGATGGCGGCCCTGGTCCTGGGCGCGGTGGTGGTCGGCGACTCGCCGCTGGTGCAGGCGAAGAGGAAGAGGGTGAACAGCACGGTGGCCTCACTGTCTCATACGCGAGTGCGTCCAAGCCGGGACCGGTCCCGTTAGGCTCGGCAGGTCAAGGAGTCCACGTGGTCCGTCATCGAAGCCGTCGCCTGAGTCCTCGCTTCATCGCAGCGTCAGCGGTGGCGCTCATCTTTCTGCTGGGCGTCTCTGGTCCGGTCCTTGCCGCTCCTGATCCCTTGCAAGATGCCCTGGATGCGGAGCTCACCCGGACCTGGGATCTGCTCCAGGCCCAGCCAGAAGCTCCCTTCTGGATGCAGCTCGCCGTGCTCGATCGCTGGACCTACACGGTCCAGGCCACCCATGGCGCGGCAGGGACCTGGTCAGCCGACCACTCCCGGATCGGCGATGTCGACATACGTGTGGGGAGTCTTCAGCTCGACAACACCCACAAGCTGCGGGATCCGGGCTGGTTCTCCGAAGAGGATCGCGCTCGGGTCGACGTCCCGATCGAGGACGATGAAGGTGTCATTCGGATCGGGCTCTGGCGGGCCATTGACGACGCCTACCGATCGGCTGTACGCCAGCTCATCAAGGTGCGAGCCGACGACGTGGTCAAGGTCGAAGCCGAGGATGACAGCCCCGACTTCAGCCTGGCGCCCGTCGTGGTCGACCTGCGCGACACGCAGCCCCTCGAGCTGGATGCCGCGGCCTGGACCGAGCGTGTGCGCACCGTCAGCCGGGTCTTCCTGGAGTATCCCCAGGTCTTCGACTCCAACGTGAGCTTTCGCGCCTTGGACGAGACGAATCACCTGGTGTCCAGCGACGGGACCCGGCTGCGGACTGGTCGCCAGCACCTGCGGGTCGCGGTGTCAGCCTCTACGACCGCCGACGATGGCATGGAGCTTCAGGTGGTCGACTACGTGGACGCGGCCTCGACCGACAAGCTCCCCGACCTCAGCGAGCTGGAAGACATGGCGCGGGGCGTAGCCGAGCGCGTCACCCAGCTCCGTCAGGCTCCGACTGTCGAGCCCTACGTCGGTCCCGCCATCCTGCGGGGCCGTGCCGCGGCCGTCTTCTTCCACGAGGTGCTCGGTCATCGGGTCGAGGGACACCGCCAGAAAGATGAGGAAGAGGGCCAGACCTTCACAGACAAGGTCGGCAAGGCCGTGCTTCCCGACTTCCTGAGCGTTGACGACGATCCGACCTTGGCGACGTGGGGGGACAGGGACCTGAACGGGACCTATGCCTACGACGATGAAGGTGTCGCGGCCCAGCGGGTCAGCATTGTGGACGGTGGCATCATGCGCGGCTTCCTGATGAGCCGATCGCCCATCGCGGGCTTCGATCACAGCAATGGCCACGGTCGACGCCAGCCCGGCTCCGCGCCCACCGCCAGGCAGGGAAATCTGGTGGTCTCGGCCAGTCGCAGCGTCAGCTACGACGCCCTGCGCAAGCAGCTCATCGACCAGGTACGTGCCCAGGGTCGCCCCTTTGGCTTCATCTTCGACGATGTCTCGGGCGGCTTCACCTTCACGGGGCGCGTGACGCCCAACGCCTTCAACGTCGAACCCGTCACCGTGTGGAAGGTGTTTCCAGACGGCCGCCCCGACCAGCTCGTGCGTGGCGTGGACTTGATCGGTACGCCGCTGACCACCTTCCAGCGCATCGTGGCCGCCAGTGACCAGGTCGGCGTCTTCAACGGCATGTGCGGTGCCGAGAGCGGCTGGGTGCCGGTCGCCGCCGTGGCTCCCGACCTGTTGGTGTCCGAGATCGAGGTCCAGCGGAAGGAAAAGGCGCACGACCGACCGCCCCTCTTGCCGCCGCCGCTCCCAGACGACGTCCCGATGCGGGAGGGAACATGAGGATCCACCCGGTCGCGGCTGTACTCTCGCTCACCCTCTCGCTTACCCTTGTCGGTGCACTCCCCGCGCAGGCGGCCACCGAGTCGCCGCTGCTCGCCGCGATCCAGACCGAGGTCGACCGGGCGATGGGGCTGCGCCTGCCGGACTCGCCCCCTCCCTACCTGGTCTCGGTCGAGGTGCTCGATGGGCAGGTCGCCACCGCCCAGGCAGACTTTGGTGCCCTGAGTTCGAGCAATGACGGGCCCTACCGGACCGCCAGGGTGGACGTCCGAGTTGGGAACTACACCGTGGACAACGGTAACTTCGAGGGCAACTTCGGCGCCGACAGCGGCACCCGGATGCGCTTGCTTCCAGACGAGGATGTCGAGCTGGCTCTGCGGCGCGAGCTGTGGCTGGCCCTGGACCATGCGTACAAGGGTGCGACCCAGCAGCTCTCGGAAAAGCTGGCCGCTCGCCAGGGCGTGACCCGTGAGTTCGACCCCGATCTGTACCCGATCACCCCGCTCGTGACGCCGCCGGTGGATGGGCCCGATGTCGCTGTGAAGCCACTCGAAGCCCTGGTCAAGACCCTGTCGGGGCGCTTGGCTGGACTGGGTTTGGAAGAGGGCAGCGCCATCGCCCGAGACTGGCAGGGGGTTCGGGTCCTCGTGTCATCTGAGGGCGACCGCGCCTACATTCCGACCGGCTTTACCGTGGTTCGGGTCGAGGCCGTGGCCCGCGCCAAGGACGGGGCCAGGATTCACGACACCCGCTCTTGGGTGGTGGATCGCCCCGACCGACTGCCCGCGGTGGACGAGATGCTTGCCGATGTCGATGATCTCGCGGCGTGGGTGGATCAGCTCCGGACGGCGCCGGTCGAGGACGACTACCTGGGGCCCGTGCTCTTCGAGGGCCCGGCCTCGGTCGAGCTCTTCCGACAGCTCCTCGCCCCTGAACTGTCCGGCACGCCGCCTCCCGAGACGCCACCGGATGGCTTCGACGATGGCCAGGCCGTGCCCACCGCGCGGGTCGGCCGGCGGCTGCTACCCGAAGGCTGGACCGTGGTCGACGACCCGGCCCTTGCCCACAGACAGGGTCGACCGGGCGGCTACGCCACCGACTTCGAGGGTGTCGCGGCACAGCGGGTCGAGGTTGTCGAAGACGGGGTGGTCCGAACCCTGCTGATGAGCCGCGTGCCCAGGGCAGGCTTCTCGGGCAGCACCGGTCATGGACGCTCGCTGGGTCGGGGCCGTCGAGTCGCCATTCCAGACGCTGTCACCGTGACGCCCGCCCGGCCGCGCTCCCTTGGACGGCTCCAGCACGACGGGCTGGCCTTGGCTCGTCACACCGTGCAGCCCTACGTCCTGGTCGTGCGGCGCCTGGAGCCCCCCGCGGTCTCCGACGACTTCCGCGTCGCCTTCTCGGGGGACGCGCCCCTGCCCGGGCTGACGCGTCCCACCCAGGTCTGGCGGCTGTATCCCGACGGCCACACCCAGCCCGTGCGCGGCCTGGAGTTTGTCGGCGTCCGGGTTCTGCGCGACATCGTCAGGGCGGCTCGCATCGGTCCAGCCGTGGGCGTGATGGACGCCAGCCCTGGCCCCCAGCGTTTCAGCATCGGATCGGTCAGCGGCCTGCCGGCGAGTTGGGCCACGCCAGCCGTCCTGGTGAGCGAGCTCGAACTGCACGGCAGCGGCGGGCACGAACCGCGCGTGCTGCCTGCCCCCGACGCCGGCTTTCCGCCGGGCTGACGCGCGACGGTCCCCGCTCAGAACACGCCCTCGAGCACATCGACCAGATCCAGGCTCATCCTTGCGCGAAGCGCGCGGGCGGGTTCGCGTCCGCGTCTGCGTCCTTCCTTCTCGACTCGTGAAGGGCGGCGAGGTGGCCCAAGCGCTGGTCCTCAGTCGAGTTCACGGGTCCGCCCGCTCGCCAGCGCTCGCCGGCGCTGCCCAACGCGACCGAAAGAGATGAACCGCGCTGCCGAAAGATTCCTTGCGCACGCTCGCCCCCTCTCGAGGCCGGAACGGTCGGATGCACCGGCCGGGACGGCCTCGACAACTGGTCGACCCACCTGGCACGCAACCTGCATCACCGGGTCACGGCTGGCCCCCCGCGGTCTGCCCCCGCGGCCTCCTCCCCGGCGGCCCGGTCCCTCAACCCGGTCCCACGACCCCTGGAGCGTTCATGAACATCACCACCACCCTCATCTCTGTCGCGGCGCTCGCGGCACTCGCTGGCTGTGGCACGCCGGCCTTCGATCTGCAGACCGCCGCCGCTTCCGGCGCGCAGGTGGCCGCCGACGTGAGCTTGAACCCGGACGGGAGCTACCATGCCGACCGTCTGCTGATCGCCGCCACCACTGGTGCGACCGATGATGAGTCCGACAGCTCGGGCGGCGACGCCGACGCCGACACCGACAACGACAACGTCGAGTGCGAGGATGGTGTCACCCCGGACGGACAGGCCTGCGCGGATGACGCTGACGGCCAGGAGGATGGCACCGACGCTGACGCTGACACCTCCGCGTCCAGCGCCACGGCCACCACCACCGCCTTCGTGCGCGGCACCCCGACCAACCTGGACGGCGGCACCACCTACGGCCTCTTCGGTGTCAGCATCGACGTGGGCAGCAGCTCTGTGCCCGCTGGCGTGGTCCGCTTCGACGGGGACTACACCAACGGCTACCTCTCGGCCAACAAGGCGACCACGACCACGGGCGGGCTGGCCCTGGGCGGTTCCAGCGCAGGCATCACCAAGACGGGCCCCGACCGTTGGTCGCTCTCGCTGCTCGGACAGGACATCATCGTGGACAGTTCGACTGAGATCGTGCCGGTCTCCAGTCCGATCGCCGGCGATGAAGACGCCAGCTCGGAGACCGACGCTTCAGATGACGCGGACGGCGTGGACTGCCAGCAGGACGGCGACCACGAGGGGGACAATCAGGGCTGCTGAGGCTCACCCTCCACCTGCGACCATCGACCGGGTCGTCGTGCCGTCACGCCAGGGCGCTAAGGGGCCCCATGACACACTCCAGCGGTGTATCCGACATCTCGCCAGCCCGCGGCTGGACCATGTGGCTGGCCGTTTGGTTGGCCACCATCGCCGCCTCTGCGCTGGCCCTCTTCAGCTCATGGCAGCTCACCAGCGAGGCCTTTCAAGAGGGACTGGAGGACAGCCTGGCGACCCAGGTCGAGGCCCAAGCTGCGATGGCTGCGGCGGCCCTGCGCTCGGTCCCCGTGGAGACCGTCGCCGCGCTCAAGGGTACGCGCAGCCTCAGCCGACTTCAGCAGGATCTGGATCAGATGCGCGCCAGCGGCGGGCTGCACGATCTGGCGCTGATCGGCCCGGACGCGACGGTCATCGGGTCCACGGGGCGACCCGGCTGGGTCGTCGCAGACGCGGACGCCGCCCTCATCGACCAGGCTCGCGCCAACACACCCCGGGTGGGGCCTCTCTACCAAGGCGCCGACGATGCGGTGTACCTCGCGGCCTACTCGCCGCTCTTTGAACACCCTGGCTGGGTGGTGGCGGTCGAGGCCAGCGGCGCTCCAATGGAGGCGGCCACCGCCATGAGACGCAAGCTGGCCTGGGTCAGTGGTCTCGTCATGATCCTCGCTGTTGGGGCGGGCGCGGGACTGGCGGCGGCGGTGACCCGCCCCCTGCGAAGGCTGGCCCGCGAGCTGGGTGGTGTGCGACCCGGCGACCCACCCAAGTGTGTGGCCTTGCACGGACCTCTAGAGGTGCAACTGGTCGGGTCGGCGGCACGACAGCTCCTCGACGCGGTTCGCGACCGCGACGCCCAACTGCGCACAGCCCACGAGCG
Source organism: Oligoflexia bacterium (assembly GCA_013152105.1). Classification (GTDB taxonomy): domain Bacteria; phylum Myxococcota_A; class UBA796; order UBA796; family UBA2385; genus UBA2385. The sequence continues at coordinate 9,582 of JAADHA010000604.1, forward strand.
AGAGATCCGGCAGCTCTCCGCCTTGGCCGCCGCCGTCGCCCACGAAGTGAGGAACCCGCTCAACGCGATCGGTCTGGCCTTCGAGCGCCTCGCACGCACCCGACCTCCCTCTCCGAGCCAGGTCCACGACCAGGTCCGCTGCCTGCTCGACGAGATCGACGGTATCGTCGAGCGCTTCATGGACCTCTCTCGCCCCGCGGATCCGGTCCTGCAAGAGACCGATCTCTCGACGGTGTTGAGGGGGCTGGCGGTTGACGCCGCGGCGGCGGGAGTCGAGCTGGTCCCACCCGCAGGCGAGGCGTGCCTGGTGACAGACCCCCACCTCCTGCGCCAGGCGCTGAGAAACCTCTTGCGCAACGCAGCACAGGCGGCGGCGACGACGGTCCGGGTGCGCATCGTCGGTACCGCACCCCTCATCCTGGACATCGAGGACAACGGCAAGGGGATCCCTGACGCCGAGGTCGGCCAGCTCTTTGACTGGTTTCACACCACCCGCGCTCAGGGCTCGGGTCTGGGTCTTCCCTCTGCGCGGCGCGCCCTTCGCTCCCTCGGTGGCGATCTTCAGCTCGTCAACCGCAGACCCGCCGTGTTTCGAGCTACGATTGGAGGAGGCTGAGCATGCAAGCCGCACGCGTCCTGGTTGTCGACGACCACAAGCCCAGTGCGACGATCCTCGCCGCAACGCTGTGTGACGAGGGCTACGCCGCTACCGCCTTGCACAGCGGCGCTGCCGGCCTGGCAGCACTTCGCGCGCAAGGTGCGGACGTGCTGATCACCGACCTGCGCATGGATGGCATGGACGGTATCGACTTGCTGCGCGAGGCCAAGGCCGTGGATCCGACGCTGCCGGTCGTCCTGGTCACCGCTCACGCGACCCTCGAGCGCGCGGTCGAGGCCACCCGCAACGGCGCCTTCGCCTTCCTGACGAAGCCTCTGCGAATTGAAGAGGTCCTGGTCCAAGTCCGCAACGCGGCAGAACAGAGCCGCCTGGCCCGCGCGGTAGCGACCTCTGCAGACGCGAAGCCAGGCGACATCGTGGGGGCCTCCGCGGCGCTCATGCGCGCGCTGTCCGTGGCGGACCGAGCAGCCCAGAGTGCCGCGACAGTCTTGATCACCGGAGAGAGCGGTACCGGCAAGGAGATGTTCGCGCGCCGTGTACACGCTACTGGACCGAGAGCACAGCGGGCCTTCGTCGCGGTCAACTGCGGCGCCATACCCGAGACGCTCATCGAGTCGGAGCTTTTTGGCCATGTCCGCGGGGCCTTCACCGGAGCCTCCTCTGGGCGCGCCGGCTTGCTGGAGTCCGCGCACCAGGGCACGCTCTTCCTCGACGAGGTCGGTGAACTCAGCCCCGCGGCGCAGACCCGCTTGCTCCGCTTCCTCCAAGAGGGCACGATTCGACGAGTCGGTGACGTGCAGGATCGCACGCTCGACGTTCGAGTGATCGCCGCCACACACCAGGACCTTCGCGCCACCCGATTCCGCGACGATCTCTTCTACCGCCTCAACGTCGTGCCGCTGGAGCTGCCACCCCTGCGGGCGCGTCGCGACGACGTGCCAGTCCTGCTGGCGACCGCTCTGCGTCGGGCCTGTGAGCGCCAGCAGCGCACGGTGCCAGGGCTCACAAGCCAGGCGCTCGATGCCCTGCGAACCTACGGTTGGCCGGGGAATATCCGTGAGCTCTTCAATCTCGCCGAGCGGCTCGCGGTGTTGTGCATCGGCGACCACATCGAGGTGTCGGATCTTCCGCACGAGATCCAGACCCAGGACCGCCCGGCGGACGTCATCGTCCTGCCGGTGGGCGACTTCGATCTGACCGGCTTTCTCTGCCAGATCGAGGAGCGCGCGCTGCGCCGGGCCCTGGCACGGAGCAACGGAGTCAAGGCGCACGCCGCGGCCTCCCTGGGCCTCGAACGCAACGCCTTTCGCTACAAACTCGGAAAGTACCGGATCAAGGGTTGATCAGGCTGCTGTTGCTGCTGCTGATGATGGTCGGGCTTGCCTGGG
>JAADHA010000263.1 GCA_013152105.1 Oligoflexia bacterium
GGACATCCAGGCTCAGCTCGCCCAGGTCCAAGGAGACCGGCCCATCCAACACCCGCCGAGCGTCCTGTACCGGCAGCGTCTGCTCGGCTCGGAGTTGGTAGCCCTGTGCATCGTAGGCGACGACCCGCTTGTCACCGACCATGGTCCCGACGCCTTCGCCGGGCGAGATGTGGTTGTCCCAGAAGGTCAGATCCCAAAACAGGATCTTGAACATGGGCTTGACCAGGTAGTCCCCAAAGAAGCCGTCGATCACGTCGAAGGCGGCAGGCTCGGCACCGTCACTCGCGGAGTCTTCCGCCCAGGCAGGGTGCGAAGACACCAGCATTGCCAGACAGAAGCAGGCCAAGGCGAAATGTCGCGCCAGCATGGCGGGCAGAGAGGACGTCGACGCACGCATGGGGTCTCCAGCAATCCGAGGAGGCCGGGTGTACCACGAATGCAGCCGAAACTCAGCGGCAGTCCCCTCTAGCGCCCAGCGCCGCCACGATGTCGCGGCAGATGGGCTCTGCCCCCATCGCCTGAGCTCGGGCCAGCGCATCCTGCAGGACCGTCTTCCCACGCTGGTGGTCTCCACGGTCACAGAGCAGCCGACCCAGCAGCCACTGGCCGGTCAGCGCAGTGTCGCGATCCGCCAGGCCCTCGGCCGCCTCCACCGCAGCCACCAGGACATCCTCGCTGCCGCCGGAGCGAGACGCCTCGAGCCAGGCCATCCAGACATCGTTCATCACGATCCCACGTCGCCAGGCGATGCCACGCGCCAGATCGCGGCTGCGCTCAAAGGCAGCGAATGCCCGCGCGGGTTGACCCAGACGTACCCAGGAGTCCCCGATATTGTGGAGATTGGCGGCCTCTCCCTTGCGGTAGCCCGTGTCGCAGCGCAGGTCTCGAGACTCTTCGAAGCAGGCGATCGCCTCGCGGAAGCGGCCCGCGCCATGGTGGACCAGACCCGTGTTGTTGAGGATGCGGCCCAACAGGATGCGGTCCTTGGCCGAGGCCGCCCGCGCCCCAGCCTGGGCGAGCAGGTCGAGGGCCGCGTCTTCATCACCCGATCGGATGTGCCGCGCCGAGAGTCCCAGCAAGGCCCGGGATGCGAGCGCGTCGTCATCCGCGGCCCGGTCCAGCGCCGCGCGGTAGCAGGCTTCTGCTTCGTCTGCGTCGCCCGCGTCACCGGCCAGCACACCCAGGGCCTCGAGCGACTCGACCGCCACCTCTCGCCGCCACTGCGCGTCCGGCCCAGGTACCACGGTCGCGTCACGCGCAGCCTCCAGGTGAAGCCTGGCTCGCGCCAGGTCGGCCCCGGCGACAAAGACACGTCCAAGGGCCAACATGCACCGTGCCTGGAGTTCGTCATCCTCACAGTCACTGGCGGCGTCGAGCGCCGCTTGGAGGTGGCGCTGCGCCGCCATGCCCTCGCCCAGCAGCTCCCGAGCCTCGCCCACCTTGAAGTGCAGCATCGCTTCGCCCCGGAGACAGGCGTCCGGGTCCGCCCCCTGTTCCGTGGCCTCGGCCAGCCAGCCCAGGGCTCGCCCCCATTGGTGTACCGCCGGCCGCAGCAACTGCTGCCGACGGAGCCGATCCCCGGCTGTGTGGCCGCAGCGCGCCGCGTCCAACAAGCGCCCGCACGCCGCACACTGCTCAGCCAGCTCGCCCACGTGGGGCCCGTCCAGACCCAGGTGTCGCTCCATCGCGCTGGCCACCAACGCATGCAGCTCGCGCCTGCGGGCGCCGACGAGGGTGCGCACCGTGACCTCGGCCACCAGCTCGCTGGCAAAGGCCAGCTCATCGCCCTCGCGCTCTACCAGGCCACCGGCCAGCAGCTCTGTCATCACCGGTCTCAGGTCGGCCTGCCCGGTCGCCTCTGCCAACAGCCCCACGGACAGGCGAGAGCCGATGATCGCCGCGACCTGGAGGGCCTGGCGTGCCTGCTCGGAGAGCGCGTCGACTCGGGCCGAGATGATCCCGTCGAGTCCATCGGGCAGCGAGGGCAAGGCGCCGTCCGAAAGCAAGCGCCCCTTGCCCCCCACGATATCGATCCGCCCTTGCTCGCGGAGCGCCTCGATCAAGGCCACCAGGTAGCGGGGGTTGCCCTCGGTCGCCGCGACGATGTGGGCAGCCAGGCCGGCATCGATCTGACGAACGCCGAGCAATTGCGCCGCCAGGCGACGCTGGAGCAGGGGGGAGAGGGGTCCCAGGACGATCTCCTCATCGACGGGACCGAGCCCCGGCGGGACCGGACCGCGCAGGGTCAGCAGCATCAGCAAGGGCACATCCGCCGTGCTGGCCTGAATGTAGTGGAGCACGCGGTGCTCGATCTCGGAGAGGTGTTGTGCGTCCTCGATGGCCAGCAGGACGGCACCCGATGCCGCCAGCCGACACACGAAGCGCCCAGCCGCACCGACCAGATCGTCCACGGCCCGAGCGCCGAGGAGATCCGCTTCCACACCGAAGAGCGCGCCGATGACCCGGATATCGGCCGGATCCAGCCCCAGGGAGGAGAGGCGCTCCAGGCCGGCCCTCACCTGGGTCGGCTCAGACTCGCTGGACAGCCCCATGACCCTGGCGACGACATCGCGCAGGGTCGCCAGGGGACGGTCCGCTGCGTAGGGTACGGCGCGAGCGGCGTAGACAGGCACACCACGAGCCGCGGCCAGGTCTCGAAGTTCCTGGACCAAACGGCTCTTGCCGCTGCCAGGCGGCCCCTGCACGGCGACGAAGACCCGTTGACCAGTGGCGACCCGGCGCAGCGCTCGGATGATGACCTCACGCTCATCCCCACGAGCCAGCCAGCGTCCCAGGGTCGCGTGTACGCCCGTGTCCCGGCCCGCGAGCTGCCACGATTTCCCGGCGTCGGGCTTGCCCCGCTTTCGCACGGCCGGACCGACCCGAAAGTGAAAGCGGTCCCGAGCCAGGACGCAGACCCGGTCGCTGACCAGCACCTGGTCGATGTCCGCGAGTTGGCAGAGCCGCCGGGCTAGCTTGGTCGTGTCGCCGCTGGACAGGTAGCGCAGCTTGCGGCCCGCCCGTTCTTGCACCTGTCCCAGGGAGAGCTCTCCCTGGTTCACGCCAATGCTCAGAGACACCGCCACGCCGCGTCGCCGCAGCCGTCGAGCCACGCGCACCAACTGACCCGCGCAGGCCAGCGCATGGTCCAAGTCGTGCTCGCCAGTGCGCGGCACGCCGAAGAAGACGGTGAAGCGGTCGTCGTGAAAACGATCCAGCCAGCCACCATGGCGGTCGACGACGCGACGCATCCGGCGCAGCAGGCGGTAGTGGCCACGCGCGATCACCTCGGGGTCGTGCTGGGTGGACGGTTCGGTGAAGCCCGTCACCTCGCCGACCAGGACCACGACGGGCTTTCTCTCGACCGTGGCGAGTCCACGCAGGGCCGGCAGCGAGAGCAAGGCCGGCGACTCGGAAGCGGTGGCCTGGCTGGCGGCAGAGCCCGTGTCCGTCTCGGTTCGCTCACCTGTCATGTCGCGCGGATCGCTGGATCCCTGGCTGGATCCCTGGCTGGCTGCACCATCCACCAGGCCGGCACCCGCCGCCCTTGTCGACATCTGCTGGAGACGGGCCAGGTCGGCCGCCAGACCCTCGAGGTCCAGTCTTCCAGGGTCGCGACGCGCCTGCTCGGGAAAGAGCTGACTCATCATTCGGCCCAAGGACCCGGCATCAGCCCGGAGCCCCTGGTCGAAGAGCAGGGCCTGGAGCGCCTCCTCGGCCTGCCTGGCGGTGGGACGATCTGCCGCATCGTGTGCCAGGATTTGCTGGAGCAAGACCCACAGGGCGTCGGAGACGGCCGGGTTCTCGCGGCGCGGATCGGGGATCTCGGCGGCACGAACGCGCCGCAGCTTTTCGCCAGGGTCGCTGTGCTGAAAGAGGCGGCGGCCGACCAGCAGTTCCCACAGCACGATGCCCGCTGAGAACACATCACCGGCCGATCCGACTGGCCCGCCCTCGGCCTGTTCGGGCGACATATAGGCGTACTTTCCACCGCCAGGCAGGTTGCCCCCAGCGGATTCACCCTCGATTCGGGCGATCCCGAAGTCGACCAGCTTGACCTCGCCCTGGAAGCTGACCAGGACGTTGTGGGGGCTCACGTCGCGGTGGACCAGCCCCAGCGCATGCCCGGTGGTGTCCACCCGGGCGTGGGCATAGGCCAGCGCGCGCAGCACGCGGATCGCGCAGTACAAGGCCAGCGCCGGTGGCAGGGTGGCGTCCTGTGCGGCCAAGGCGCGCCGGACGTGGGCGAGATCCTGGCCGTGGATGTACTCCATGGCGATGAAATGCACGTCACCACCGCGCCCCGGGGCCGCTCCCAGTTCGTGGATCTGCACGACATTGGGGTGGACCAGGCCGGCGCTGATCCGCGCTTCTTGGATGAACATCTTGACGAAGCGGGGAGCCTGGGCCAGACCGGGCCGCAGTCGCTTCACGACGACGTGCTTGCGGAAGCCCTGGACCCCAAAGGACCGAGCCAGGAACACGTCCGCCATGCCGCCTGTCGCGATGTGATCGACCAGCTCGTAGCGACCCAGACGGGCCGGGAGGGTGTGCAAGTCGCCGGGCATCCCAGTCCTGCGCCCGCAACCGTCGAGTCCGACCGTCGGCCAGGGCTGGGCGAGCGCGGATTCACGATACTCCAAGGATTGCGAACCGGCGCCCACATCGACACCCGCATCGACGCGGGCGGTTAACGAAACAGCCCACATCTCCCCGCGCGCATCCCTCTTGGACCACGCGGTCCCCTCGCCCACCGCATCCCCGGTCGACATGGCCCGCCTCCTCCCCGTCCTGCCGCTGCGCGACACTGTCGTCTTCCCCGGGATGTTCGCCCGCATCCAGGTGACCCCTCCCCAAGCCGTAGCGGCGGTCGATGTCCACGTCTCCAGCGGGCAACCCCTGCTGGGCGTGCCCTTGCGCACCACCGTCGACCTCCCCGAGCCGGCTGACCTCTACGACATCGCCTGTGTGCTGCGGGTGGAACGAGTGGTGCGTCTGGGCGATGGGACCATCCGCGTGCTCGTCGAGGGGCTGGCCAGGGCACAGGTCTCCGGCTTGCGCGAGGACCCCGACGCGGGGCTCGCTGCGATGGCTCGGCCATTGGCCGACCACGTCCAGGACCCAACAAAAATCGACCTGCTTGCCGCCCAGCTCCGCCAGGAATTCAGCGGTCTTGTCAGTGACGACACGGCCCAGCCCCCAGCCCTCAATCGGGTCGCAGAGCTGGACCTGGACGGGGGTCGTCTGGCCGACCATGTCCTGAGCAACCTGACCCTGCCCTGGCCCGACAAGGTCGCCCTGCTGGCGGCGACTTCAGTAGACGAACGCCTTGAAGCGGCGCTGGTCGCCGTGGGTCGAGAGCGCCAGCTCGCCACCCTCGAACGGGACATCCACAAGCGCATCGTCGCCACCATGGACCGCCAGCAGCGCGAGTTCTTCCTCCGCGAAAAGATCCGCAAGCTCCAGGACGAGCTCCAGACCGATGACCCGGCCGGTGCGGGCGCCGCCTGGGACGATATGGCCGCACTCGAGAAGCGGGTGCGCGACGCCGGCCTCCCCGAAGACCACCTCCCCGATGTCCTACGCGAAGTCTCGCGCCTGGGGCGAATGCACCCCGACGCCAGCGAGTACACGGTCGCCCGCACGTGGATCGACTGGCTCCTGGCCATGCCCTGGCAGGTCTCAAAGCCCGAACACGCTGACATCCGTGACGCAAAGCGCGTGCTCGATGAAGATCACTACGGCCTGAACAAGGTCAAGGACCGCATCCTCGAACACCTCGCGGTGCGCAAGCTCAACCCGGACGGACAGGCGCCGGTCCTCTGTTTCCTGGGTCCCCCGGGCGTCGGCAAGACCAGCCTGGGCCGCAGCATCGCACGGGCCTTGGGGCGAGACTTCCAGCGCGTCGCCCTGGGCGGCATGAAGGACGAAGCCGAGATCCGTGGCCACCGCCGCACCTACGTCGGAGCGCTCCCGGGGCGGATCATCCACGCCCTCAAGCGGGCCGGCAGCAACAACCCGGTGATCGTGCTCGACGAAGTCGACAAGATCGGACGCGACTACCGCGGCGACCCCAGCAGCGCGCTGCTCGAAGTCCTGGACCCCGAACAGAACCACGCCTTCTCGGACCACTACCTCGACGTCCCTTTCGACCTCTCCAAGGTGCTCTTCATCTGCACCGCCAACGTGGCGGACCCCATCCCCGCGGCCCTCCACGACCGCCTCGAGATCATCGAGATCCCCGGCTATATCCAAGAAGAAAAGCTGCAAATCGCACGCCACCACCTGATCCCTCGCCTGCTCCTGGCCCACGGCCTGACCCAAAGCCAGCTCGTCATCACCGACCGGGCCCTGGCCGACGTGATCAGCAGCTATACCCGCGAAGCAGGTGTGCGAAACCTGGACCGTGAGCTGGCCTCGATCCACCGCAAGGCCGTGCGACAAGTGGTCGAGGGACGGTCCCGCGGGATGCGGGTCCACAACCTCGACCGCCTCAAGAAGCTGCTGGGTCCACCTCGCCACTTCGTCGAGCTGGCCGAGCGAGCCGACCAACCTGGGATCGCGATCGGCCTGGCCTGGACCGCGGCGGGCGGAGACATCCTGTTCATCGAGGCCACCCGCTACCACGGCGGCAGCAATGCCATCAACCTCAAGCTCTCGGGTCACCTGGGCGATGTGATGAAGGAATCGGCCGAGGCCGCCTTGTCCTGGATCCGCAGCCGGGCCGACAGCCTGGGGCTGAGTCAAAGCGACTTCTCTGGCTGGGATTTCCACATCCATGTCCCGGCCGGAGGCATCCCCAAGGACGGCCCCAGCGCTGGCGTGACCATGGTCTCGGCGCTCACCAGCCTGCTCACCGGCCGGCGGATCCGGCCCCAGCTCGCGATGACCGGCGAGATCACCCTGCGCGGAAAAGTCCTGCCCGTGGGGGGCGTAAAGGAAAAAGTCCTGGCAGCCCAGCGGGCCGGTGTCCAGCAGATCATCCTGCCCCGACCCAACGAGAACGACCTGGTCGATGTCCCCGCCGCGGTCCGTCACGACCTGGACTTTCATCTGGTGGACACCGTAGACCAGGTGCTGGCCCGCTGCCTGGAGGACGCCCTGCCGGACCCCCTGCCGGACCAGAAGCAGCCCGGCTGACCGGCGACTAGTCGCCGCGGGGACCGATCGGATTCAGCTCGGCGAAGCGCTCGATGAGGGATCGGCTCTCGGCGTCCAGCGCGTTCGGCGTGACGATCCGCAGCTCTACGAAGTGGTCAGCTCCCCCGGCGCCACGCCCC
>JAADHA010000449.1 GCA_013152105.1 Oligoflexia bacterium
AGCCGTGCCGCTGGTGCCGCTGGTGCCGCTGGTGCCGCTGGTGCCGCTGGTGCCGCTGGTCCCGTTGGTGCCCCCTGTCTTCGAACCGCTGGTGGACGGCGTGCAGGCCAGCGCGAGCGACAGCAGGGGAGTCAGGAAGATCGGCATGCCACAGAGCTTAGCGCACGAGGCTTAGCGCACGAGGCCGATTTGCAGCGGGACGATCTCGATGCCCGGCTCCAGCTTCGTTCCGCCCGCGACCTGCCCGTAGGCGACGCCCGCCCCCAAGCGGACTCCCGCCGTCATCCCCCACCCGCTGCTTCCTCGCCAGACCCAGGCCAGATCGCCGTTGAGCGTCACCAGGCCCTCCTCGATGTCGGTCGGCGCGATGAACCAGGTGAAGCCTGGCGACAAACGCAGGCCATGGCCGTCCCAACAAGCCCAGCAGCTCGCCGAGGGGCTCCACCGCCCACCGACCGTGAGCATGGCGGGGAGCACGCCGATTCCTCCGCCCAGCTCCACCGACCAGGCGGGGGCTAGAAACAGCTCGGCGTGGGCCTGAAGCAGGTTCGGCAGCCCGACCCCGGCGACCACCAGCGCGGTGGGGCCAGTCGAGGAGCCGGCCGCGGCAGGCGTTGAGGAGAGGACCGCCAGGAGGGCCGCGGCGGTGGACGTGAGCACGGTCGAGGACATGCCCCGAATCATGCGGCCTGCGAGCACGACTGACCAGGGGCCATTCCTCGCACCGGGCACCATCGCTCTGCGGCACAAGCGCGACCCCGTTCGCGGTTGTGCGAGTATCCAAGCTGGTCAAGCTGCGAAGATGGCCCCGCGGGCCAGTGCACGCGCAGTCGCCACAGTCGGCACGCATCTTGCGTGACTGAGCCTGCTTCGAGGTATTCCATGAACAAGCAGACCATCGCGCGCACCGCCCGCGTCAGCCATGTGATCTCCACCCTCATGATGGAAGGGCTCTCGGTCCCGCTGGCCCGCATGAAGGTGACCCACTGCGCGACCCTGGCCTGCCGGCTCCACTGCACCTGGGCCCGTCTCATGGGCCGCAAGGTCTCGCCTCACCCCTGGCCCATCGCCGTGCGCGACGCCCTCATCAAGCTGGGGCCTGCCTTCGTCAAGATTGGCCAGGTCCTCAGCGTGCGCAGCGACCTCGTCCCAGCCTCGCTGGCCGAGGCCCTTCACTCGCTCCAGAGCGCGGTACCGCCCGTGCCTCTCGACCAGATCGAGTTCACCATCGAGCAGAGCCTGGGCCGCCCCTCGAAGGACATCTTCGCGCGCTTCGACGCCACTCCCCTGGCCGCCGGCTCCATCGCCCAGGTGCACCGCGCTGCCCTGGCAGACGGCACCGAGGTCGTGATCAAGGTGAAGCGTCCCGGCATCGACGCGATCGTTAGGGAAGACCTGGAGATCCTGGTCTGGCTGGCCCAGCAGATCGAGCGTACCGTCCCCGAGAGCCGGCGCTATCGCCCGATGTCCGCGGCGGCCGAGCTGCGCAACTACACCCTGCGCGAGCTGGACTTCCGCATCGAGGCCGGCGTCGCCAGCGAGGTCGGTGCCCAGTTCCAGAGCTGGCCCAAGGTGGCGGTGCCGACCGTGTTTCAGGCCACCCGCGATGTCATGGTGATGGCCTATGTCGAGGGCTTTCAGATCGACGACCTGGAAGCCCTGGACCGCCATGGCATCGACCGAAAGGTCCTGATGCGCCTGGGAACCAATGCCACCCTGGCCCAGATCTTCGACTTCGGCCTGTTTCACGGTGACCCCCACCCCGGCAACCTGCACGTGACCCCTGAGGGGGACCTCGCGCTGCTCGACTTCGGTATCTTCGGGCGGATCGATCGCCGCCTGCGCCGCGACTGCGCGATGCTGATGTGGTGCCTGAGCGAGGGGGACGCCGAACTTGCCGCGACCTTCCTGCTGCGCATGGCCACCCTGGACCCGGGCGCCACCGTGCCCGCCTTTCGCCGCGAGGTCGAGGCCTGCTACCGGGCCTGGCACGGCAACTCTGTCGGCGAGTACGGGTTCGCCAAGCTGCTCTACCAGGAGCTGACCCTGGGCGCCCGGCACGGCGTGGTCTTTCCCTCGGAGATGGTCCTGCTGGGCAAGGCGATGGTGACGATCGAGGGGGTCGCCCTGGCCGTGGACTCTGAGCTGGACATCTCCGAGGTGGCACGACCCTACCTGGACTCACTCCGATCCCAGCTCTTCGACCCGGCCGAGTTGAAGAAGGCCATGGTGCGCGCCTTTCCTCTGTGGTGGTCGTTGGCCGAGCGGCTGCCCATCGCCTTGGCCCAGGTCCTCGACCAGACCTTGGTCACCGAACAGCCGCTGCCAGCGGTTCCCCGAAAACGGACCCGCCTGCGGGCCCTGGCCGCCCTGGTGGCGCTGGCGGGTATCGTGCTGTTGGCTGTGGGCCTGCGTCCATGGGCGGGCGACGCCGCCGCTCTGGGCGGGGCCTTGCTGCTGGCGAGCGTCGTGCTTGCCGCCTACAGCAGCCGCAGGTGACGCAGCCTGCCCGGCGCGTGGGACACGACTGAGCCCAGCACCAGGGCCGTCCACAGGCAGGGGGCCAGCGCCTGGGGACAGGCCAGGCCGACCAGCAACAAGCCGAGCTTGAGCAGCACCACCCACGACTGAAACATGCGCAGGTACAGCCATCCCCACTTGAAGAAGTCGTCCGCCACGATGCTGCCCCCGCTTAACAGCGCGATGGCGGCCCACTGTCGGGCATCCACCAGGGCCGTCGCCTCGGTGGCATAGGTCGCGGCGCCCAGGGTCAAGGCAGCCGCGCCGATGTGAACGGTGCGCGCGACGATCCGCACGGTCCGCTGGCCTGTGTAGCGTCGAGGATCTGGCAGTGGACCACGGTCGAACATTGTTAGACGATGTCCGAGGGGTGGTAGCTTGCGGCTTCTGGGTGCTCGGAGACCAGAACCGCGACCTGGTCGATGAAGGCGTCCACCTGGGCCGGTGCCGTACCCACGAAGCGCAAGGGCGTGGAGATCAGTTCATCTAACGCTGCTCGATCCAGAGGCAGACGGGGATCGGCGGCCAGACGCTGGAGCAGATCATTGTCGCTGGAACCCTGTTGACGCATGGCCAGGGCCACGGCGACAGCGTGTTCCTTGATGGCTTCGTGGGCCTGCTCTCGCCCTGCTCCGGCCTTGATACAGGCCATCAGCACCTTGGTCGTGGCCAGGAAGGGCAGGAAGCGGTCCAGCTCGCGGGCGATGACGGCCGGGTAGGCGCCGAGCTCATCCAGCACTGTGAGGAATGTCTGAAAGAGCCCGTCGATCGCGAAGAAGGCATCGGGCAAGGCGACCCGCCGAACAACCGAGCAGGACACATCCCCCTCGTTCCACTGGTCACCGACCAGGCTGCCGACCATGGCGAGGTGGCCGCGCAGGATCGCGACAAAGCCGTTGACTCGCTCGCAGGAGCGGGCGTTCATCTTGTGAGGCATGGCCGAGGACCCGACCTGGCCCGGCTTGAAGCCCTCGGTCACCAGTTCGTGACCAGCCATCAGGCGCAGGGTCTTGCACAGGTTGGCGGGCCCGCTGGCGACCTGGACCAGGGCGCTGACGACATCGAAGTCCAGGCTGCGAGGGTAGACCTGACCGACATTGGCCAGCGTGGACTCGAAGCCGAGGTGGGCCAGGACCGCCTGTTCGAGGTGATCGACGGCGTCAGCGCTGCCGAGCAGGTCCAGCATATCCTGCTGGGTACCCATCGGTCCCTTGATGCCGCGCAGGGGGTACCGTTCGATCAGCCCATCCAAACGCTTCGTTGCCTGGAGCAGATCTTCCCCCGCGTTGGCGAAGCGCTTGCCCAGGGTCGTGGCCTGGGCTGCCACATTGTGTGAGCGCCCGGTCATCACCAGGGTGGCGTAGCGGGCGGCCAGCTCGGCCAGGCGGGCCAGGGCGGTGATCGCGCGGTCCCGCACCAGGCAGAGCCCCCTGCGAACCTGGAGTTGCTCGATGTTCTCGGTCAGGTCCCGGCTGGTCATGCCCTTGTGGATGTGCTGGTGCCCGGCCAGCGCGCAGAACTCTTCGATGCGGGCCTTGACATCGTGCCGGGTCACGCGTTCGCGGGCGGCGATACTGTCGAAGTCTACGTGATCGACCACCGCCCGGTAGGCTTCGATGACCCCATCGGGAACCGGCAGCCCCAGGTCGCGCTGGGCGCCGAGCACCGCCAGCCACAGCTCGCGCTCGGCCACGATCTTCGCCCTGGGTGACCACAGCGCGCGCATCTGCGGGCTGGCGTAGCGGGTTGCGAGCACGTTGGGAACGGACACAGCGGTCTCCTTCGCACGCGCTGCGGCTAACGCGTCGGGTCGCGTGGGCGTGCGATCCTACTCAGCCGCCGGTCAGGACTGGCGGCGTCCACGACACCCCGGCGGTCAGGACCAGGCCCTGCCAGAGCGGCTCGTCATCGCCCCCGCCAGGGGCGTGCTGCCACGCGGTGGCGCGACCACCCCCTTGGAGGACCAGGGCTGGTGACACGGTCCAGAGCGCCAGCAGCGAGCCGGTGAGGGTCTGCCTCCCACCGCTCGGCTCGCCCGACCAGGTCTCAGGGCTCTCCAGCAGGATGTCGACGGTCGCGACGAGCTGGAGTGGCTGGACGACGCGCATCGTGGGGCCCAGGCTGGCCGAGACGGTGCGCGATCCTCGGTAAGCTCGCCCGTTCTGGTACAGCGGCAGACGGGCATCCACCGAGCCCCAGGCCCCGAAGCGAGGCCCGCTGAGCACGAGCACTCCACTTAGCAAGGGGTCGAATGTGCCCGATCCGAGCTGGAAGTGCTCGTGGGGCAGGCCCTGGGCCGCCAGGGAAAAAGGGTCGTCCTCGGTCTTGCCCAGCGGAAGGGTCGTGCCCAGCCCCCAGCCCATCACCAGGCCCTGGGCCGGGCTGGCGTAGCGCCAGGCACTGATCCGGCCGTCCGTGAACCCGAACAAGGTCTCGTCGCGGTGGTGGTTCCCGCCATAGGGCGGCTGGTAGGGCGCGCCGTCCAGGGTGGTGTAGTCGATGCGCAGGACGCGCAGATCGACCGGCAGGCCCAGGGCGATCTGCCAGCCCTTGCCCAACCCGATGGTCGCCGAGGGGTCGGTCCGAAACCAGTCGATGGACTGGTGGTCCCAGTGGTCGGGGATGTCCTGGGCTGCACAGAGCACCGGGTCGACCTCGGGACAGCTCGCGATGTGGTCCACACGCATCCCAAGGAAGGACCCGTACAGGTCCACCCGCATGGTGCCTGCGGGAAGCGTCGGGTTGACGCGGGAGCCTCCAACCTGGAGGTTTGGATTGCTTCAACCGGGTCAACCGGCGACGGCTGCTCGTGGCAGGGCGAACAGCAAGACCAGCAGGCTGAGCCACCAGGGGCGGCCGCTCATTGCCGCGCCCGTCGCTGGTCGATCGCATCGATCAAGGCGTCCACGTCGGCACCCTTGTAGACCGAGCGCCCGGCCGGATCGGTGACCAGGAACCAGGGGATGCCCGCGACCCATTTCAGGTGCTGGCGCGCGACGGGCAGGGCGTAGGAAGCCTGGGGGTCGGCGGCGTCCAAGGTGATGGCCCGCACAGCCACGTCATCGTGTTGCCTCAGGTAGGTTCGGAGCGCAGCGGCGGCGGCATGGCAGGGGCCACACCATGGCGCGCCGAAGTCGATCACGCTGTATTTGCCAGGCACCTGCAGCGCGTCCAGGTCGACCTCTTCGCCGTGGGACACCACGACCGCATCCACGCCCGCGGTGTCCTCCCAGGGATCGATGCGGTGGCCGGGTCGCAGGCGCACCGGGCAGGCATCCACCGCTTCGATGCTGGTTACGGTGTAGCCCTGGTCCGCGACCGCCTGATCGATGTCGGCCGTCTCACCCGGGGAGGACAGCGAGAGGCAGGCGCCGGCGGCGGCGAAAGAGGTCACGGCATTCTGGACGAAGGGCAGCGCCTCGAGAGCGCCGGTGACCGCCTGCTGGCAGTCCGAGCACACCATGCCGTCGATGTGGACGACGACCTTGGAGGAGGGGGCGAGAGTCTGGGCCCCAGCCGGCAGCGACAGGCCGAGCAGGGCAGGCAGAAAGGCAGGTAGAAGGGCGAGAGGCATGGGCATTCCAGACGAGATGCGATGGCGTTGTTTTCGTGTTTGCTCAATAACGCGCGGCTGAAACACCACAACACCCCTGGAGCGCGCCATCCCGCTATGCTGGGGCACGGCCCGGAGGTACGCCCATGATCCTGCTCATCGCGCTGCTGTGTTGCGGCGGCAAGCCGACGACAGAGACCAGTGATGGCGACAGCGACGGCGACGGCTTCGCCATCCCCGAGGACTGCAACGACAATGACATCTCGATCAACCCCGACGCGGTCGAGCGCTGCGACGGGGTGGACGACGACTGCAACGGCATGGTCGACGACAACGCGGCCGACGGACTGGTCTGGCATCAGGACGGGGACAGCGACGGCTACGGGGACCCGGTCGTCACCACGGTCGCCTGCGAACAACCGTTCGGCTACGTCGACAACACGACGGACTGCGACGACGGGAACGCGACTATTTTTCCCGGCGCAGACGAGTTGTGCGACAGCAAGGACAACAACTGCGACGGCGACGTGGACAACGACCCGACCAACGCCACGACCTGGTATGGCGACGCGGACGACGATGGCTATGGCGATGTGGGCGATGCGCTGCCTGCCTGCTCCCAGCCTGGTGGCTACGTCGCCGACGGGACGGACTGCAACGACCTGGACGACACGATCTACCCCGGCGCGCCCGAGCTGTGCAACGGCGTGGACGACGACTGCGACGACAGCATCGACGAAGACCCGACCGACGGCTACACCTGGTATCTCGATGACGATGGGGACGGCTTCGGCGACGAGAGCGCGCCGATCTTGTCCTGCAACAAGGAGTCCGGCACGATCGCCCAGGGCGGCGACTGCGACGACTCCATCGACACGGTCTACCCGGGGGCCGACGAACTCTGCGGCGACGCTCAGGTCAACGACTGCGAGGGCGACGCGAACACCGCGGCCGCGATCTGCGGCGGCTGGGGCAATCCCGTGGACGTGGCGGCGGCCGAGGGCGTGTCCCTGGTGGCGGCGGACGATGCTTGGCTGGGCTCCACCCTGGCGGGGAAGATCGACCTGGGCATCGGCAGCAGCGGCGAGCCCGTGGCAGCCGTGCTGGTCGGCGCCTTTGCCCATGGCGGCACCGGCGCGGTCTACCTGCAACGCTTTGGCCGCGGGGGCGCGATCGGCGGGGCCGAGCT